>JBAXFX010000023.1:0-16476 GCA_037139695.1 Candidatus Moraniibacteriota bacterium
CGCTCGAAATTTTCGGATTTACAGCTCGACATGAGATTTGAGATAGATACTAAAACCCTTCGTAGCTCCGCATGGAAAGCTGCCCCTCGACATGCTTCATGAGCTCGAGCACGACCGACACGACGATAAGGATGGACACGCCGCCGAGCGTGAGCGACTGGATATTCGTCACATTCTGGATGATGGACGGCAGTACCGCGATGACACCGAGGAAAAGCGCCCCGCCGAGCGTGATCCGATTGATGACCCGACCGAGATATTCCGCCGTAGCCGTTCCCGGACGGATGCCCGGGACGAAACCGCCTTGCTTCTGCAGGTTCTCGGCGATCTTGAATGGATCGAACACGACGGCCGTGTAGAAGTACGTGAAGACCACGACGAGCAGGAAATACAGCCCCGCATAGATCCACTGGTCGTTGAGAAACGAGTTCACCGCGATGGCGATGTCGGCAACCGTCCCCGACCCGGACTGGGCGAAGTAACTCGCCACCATCTTCGGGATAAGGATGATCGACACGGAGAAGATGATCGGGATGACGCCTGCCTGATTCACGCGAAGCGGAAGGTGCGTGGAAGCGCCGCCGTAGACCCGGGCACCGCGCATCCGTTTGGCGTACGAGACCGGGATGACGCGCTGGCCGTCGTTCACGAACACGACCCCGGCGATGGTCACGATGCCCACCACAAGGAAAAGCAGGTAGGAAAAGATCTGCGTCGAATCCCAGGTCGACAGGAACCGCGCCGCGGACGTCGGCAACCCTGCGATGATACCCGCGAAGATCATCATCGAGACGCCGTTCCCCAGCCCCTGCTCGGTGATCAGCTCGCCGAGCCACATGAGAAAGACCGTCCCCGCGACCGCGGTCACGATCATCGCCGCAAGCGTCGCGGTCGAGGAAATAGCGATCACGCCCTGAGACTTGAGGAGCGTAATCATGCCGAATGCCTGGACGGCCGCAAGCGGCAAGGTAATCCATCTTGTCCACATGGTGAATTTCCGACGCCCCGCTTCGCCCTCTTCCTTCTGGATCCGTTCAAGTGCCGGTACGGCCATGGTCAAAAGTTGCATGATGATGGACGCGGAGATGTACGGCGCCACACCGAGAATCACGACGGATACGCCCTTGAGCCCGCCACCGGAAAAGGCGTTCAAGAGACCGAGCATACTGTTCTGATCGAACAGGTTTGAAAGCACGGTCATGTTCACGCCCGGCATCGGTATATTCGCGGCGAACCGATAGACGACAAGGACTCCGAGGATGAAGAGGATCTTCTCCCGGAGTTCCGGTATGACGAAAGCCTGTTTGAGTGCGCGCAACATGTCGGTAAGAAAAGGGTTTATACCCCTCCACTATATCAAGAAAGACCGTTTTATGCCAAAATCCGATGCTTCTGACAATCCATAGAGAGGGCATTCGAGGCCAGACCTCCTATCGGAGGCCTGGCCTCCTGTCGGCTGCCATTGAAGGATCTTTTTTGACTAGTCTTCTTTGATGGTCCCGCCGGCTTTCTTCACGGCCTCAAGGGCGGTATCGGAGAAACGGATACGGGAATCGAAGGAAAGCGCCTTCGAAAGTTCGCCACTTGAGACGACCTTGAACCCGCCGGTCACCTTCTTGGGAGAGAAAAGTTTCTTCGCGATCAGGGTCTCGCGGCTCACCTCGTCGCCGGCCTCGAAATGATGCTCGAGGAACGCGAGGGTCAGCGTCGTGCGCTTCGGGTTCGGGGACTTGAATCCCTTCACCTTCTTCAGGCGATCGATGATCGACGAACGTCCGCCTTCGAAAAGCGGGTCGACTGATGCGCCGGACCGGGACTTCTGTCCCTTCGTTCCGCGACCGGCGGTCTTGCCGCGGTTTCCGCCGCGACCGACGCGTTTGCGTCCCGGCTTCTTCTCGACGGATAAAGTGTGGATCTGCATACGATTGCTCAGGCTTACTTATTCGATTCCGCCTTTGACGTCTCAGACTTCGCCACGACTGGAGCCGAAACTTCTTTCGGCTCGGCCGGGGCCACATTCTGAAGCTGGCTGAACGCACGGACGGTGGCACGGGACAGATTGAGCGCGTTCGAGGAACCGAGCGACTTGGAAACGATATCCTTCACGCCGAGGAGATCGGACACCGCGCGAACCGCTCCGCCGGCAATGAGTCCACGACCTTCCTTCCCCGGTTTGAGAAGCACCTTCGCGCTCCCCTCCTTCGCATACACGTCGTGTGCGATGGTCCCGTTTACGAGCGAGATGGAAACGATGTTTTTCTTGGCATCGTTGAACGCCTTCTGGATGGCATCCGAAACGTCGTTCCCCTTGGCGACGCCGACACCGACCTTCCCTTTGCGGTTCCCGATCACCAACGTCGCGCGGAAACGGAACCGGCGACCGCCCTTGACGACGCGGGTCACGCGGGCAAGCGACAGAAGTTTCTGGTCGTACTCCGGTTTTTCCCGACGGCCTCCGCCGCGCTTCATTTTTGACTGTGGTTTCATGGCCATAAGAGTACAAGAAAAGGGTTTAGAAACGGAGTCCGGCTTCGCGGGCACCTTCGGCCACGGCCTTCACCTTCCCGTGGTAGCGATACCCGGCACGATCGAACACGATCGTTTCGATTCCGGCGGCAAGACACTTCTCCCCGACCTTCTTCCCGAGAAGCAAGGCGCCCGGAACGGTGTTCTTGGCGTCCTTGCCGAGATCACGGATCGCAAGCGAAACGAGCGTCTTTCCGGCGACATCGTCGATGACCTGGACGGTAAGGGTCCGGAGGCTCCGGAAAACCGAAAGTCTCGGGCGCTCGGCGCTACCGGAAATCTTCGCGCGCACGCGGCGTGCCCGATTTTTCCGTTCCTGATTCCTCTGTATCTGCTTCTGCATATGGGTATGAAAAACTTGCTATTCCTTAGGAAGACGACTTCTTTCCTTCCTTTCTGCGGACGACTTCTCCGACATACTTGAATCCCTTGCCCTTGTACGGCTCCACCGGCTTCAGCTGACGGATGACTGCCGCGAACTGTCCGACCGCCTGCTTATCGATGCCGGAAATCGTGAGTACGTTTCCCTCGACTTTCGCCTCAAGACCCTCAGGAATGGCCATGTCGACCGGATGGGAAAACCCGAGCGCGAGGTTGAGCTTCTTTCCCGCGACCGCCATACGGAATCCGACGCCGTTGAGTTCGAGTTGCTCCTGAAATCCCTTCGTGACTCCCTCGATCATGTTCCCGACCATCTTGGTAGTGGTCCCCCAGAGCGCCGAGGCGCGCTTCGACTCCCCTTTCTTCGTGACGGTGATTTCTCCCTCGGCGATCGCGATCGCGACATCGACATGATGCGTGAATGAAAGCGTTCCCTTCGGCCCCTTCACGGTAAGGATATTCGCCTTCATGGACGCTTCTATGCCCTGCGGCACGATCACTGGTTTTTTTCCTATTCGACTCATAGTGCTAGCTTCATGAGCTTCCAAGCTTCGTAAGCTTCGTAAGCTGAGAATTAACGGTGCGCTTCGCGCCTTACGCTTCCCTACCAGACCTCACAGATATACTCGCCACCGAGGCCCTTGGCATGCGCCTCCTCGCCACTCATCACGCCCTGTGAGGTCGAGACGATCGCGAGTCCGTACCCGTTCTTCACCTTGCGGATCTCGCCACGCTTCGCATATACACGGCACCCTTCTTTGCTGATACGGCGTATCCCGAGGATGGCCGGATCGCGGCGGAGCATGGAGCGCTCGACATACTTGAGCGCGATCTCGAGCGATTCCTTTTTGCCGGTCTCATCCATGATTTTCACGACGCCCTCGATGAACCCGCGCGACAGGAGTGTCTGCGCGATGGCGAACTTGAGCTTCGAAGCGGGAACGGCGACCGTTTTGTGGCCGGCGCGTTGCGCGTTCCGAATCCGAGTGAGCATGTCTGCGATTGGGTCTAACATAGTCTAGGTTCTTACTGTATAGCATTCATCGGCTTCCCGTTTCCATACCCCGATTTCTTCCGAGGGGCCGGACTTGGAAACCGGTCCGATTACCACGACGACTTCCGTACTCCTGGGATTTCCCCTTTCGATGCGAGCTCCCGGAAACAGATCCGGCAGAGATCGTATCGGCGGAGGTACCCGTGCTTCCGACCGCACTTCCAACACCGCCTCACGATACGTGTGGAGAATTTCGGATGTTTGTTCGCCCTCGCTATCACTGAAGTCTTCGCCATAAGAGATGCGTTATCAGGAGACCGATTTATTTATGCCTCTTCCGTCCGGAACGGGAATCCAAGCTTGCGGAACAATTCCAATCCGCTTTCCCGGTCCTTCGCCGTCGTCGTCACCGTGATCTGGAGTCCGAAGATGGTCTGCACCTTCTCGGGAATGACTTCCGGGAAGATCATATGCTCACGGAGACCGATATTGCAGTTTCCGGAAGCGTCCACCGAGGAGAGCGGGATACCCTGGAAGTCGCGGGTGCGGGGAAGAGTCGCGTAGAGGAACCGGTCGAGGAACTGCCACATGCGGCGACCGCGAAGCGTTACCCGGGTGCCGACTTCGAGCCCTTCGCGGATCTTGAATCCGGCGATAGCCTTGCGTGCCTTCGTAAGGACCGGCTTCTGGCCGGTAACGGCCGTAAGCGCGGCGAGGATCTCGTCGACACGGGCCTGTTCCTTCTGGAACTTCCCGATACCGACGTTCACCGTCACCTTCATGACGCGCGGAAGCGCGAACGCGTTCTTCGTGCCGAGCGCCTTTCCAAGCTCCGGCAGAATCTCCCTGTATTTCGTTTTCATGATCGGCTGGTTCATACTCTCTCGGTTGTTCTGATAATCGCGCGTTAGATCGACTTGCCGGAACGCCGGCTGATGCGGACCTTCTCCCCGCCCTCGACCGCGTACCCCACGCGGGTCGGCTTTCCGGTATGCGGACAGACAAGCATCACGTTCGAGACATGCACCGGGAACGGCTTCTCGATCCGCTCACCCTTGCTCCCGTCGCGTCCGGCCTTGAGGTGCTTCTTCATGACGTTCACGCCGTCCACGATCACCTTGTCCTCCTTCGCGAGGACACTCGTAATCTTCCCGCGCTTTCCGCGGTCCTTTCCGGCGATCACTTCGATTTCGTCTCCTTTCTTGAGTTTCATAATCTCTTTCGACTCACAACCTACAACCTACAACCTACAACAAGCTGTCATCATCGCTTGCGGAAAGTTGTCAGTTGTCAGTTGTCAGTTTACTGGTTAACTAGAGCACCTCCTGCGCGAGTGAGACGATCTTCGGGAACCCCTTCTCACGGAGCTCTCTGGCCACCGGGCCGAAGATACGCGTTCCCTTCGGGTCGACACCGTTGGCATCCAGGATCACCGCGGCGTTCTCGTCGAACCGGATATAGGAGTTGTCCTTACGACGATACTCCCGCGCCTGACGCACGATCACCGCGCGCACCTTGTCGCCCTTTTTCACCGCACCGCGCGGCTCGGCCGACTTGACGGACGCGACCACGATATCGCCGATAGCCGCATAGCGGCGCCTCGAACCGCCGAGCACCTTGAAGCACTCGATCACCTTCGCTCCGGAATTGTCGGCTACCCTGAGCCGTGTTTCTGCCTGTATCATATGGGTGCTTCTCCAGTCTTCTTGGCTTACTTCTTCGCGTCCGCGACCACGATGTGTCGTTTCCGACGGCTGACCGGACGGCATTCGCGGATCGAAACCGCGTCACCTTCCGCATACGTCGCCCCTTCCGGAACGTGCACGAGGTACTTCTTGGAAGAACGGTACCGCTTGCCGTACTTCGGGCTGACCTTCAGGGTCTTCACTTCGACCGTGATCGTCTTTTCCGCCTTTGCGCTCGTGACCGTCCCGCGCAAAGTCGGTGCCTTCGAGGCCGGCGCTTCGGTTGTCTGCTTCGTGATTGCCATAGGTCTCTATGCGTTTAATTCCTCTTCGTGCCCGAGCGTAAGCGTGCGGGCAACGTCCTTCTTCGCGGCGCGG
Source organism: Candidatus Moraniibacteriota bacterium (assembly GCA_037139695.1). Classification (GTDB taxonomy): domain Bacteria; phylum Patescibacteriota; class Minisyncoccia; order Moranbacterales; family UBA1568; genus JAAXTX01. Next base: position 5,965 of record JBAXFX010000023.1, read on the forward strand.
TATTCGCGATGATTCCGCGTCTCCTTTCCGGCAACCGAGAACCGGAGTTCCCGAACCTTTGTGCGGAGCCCGAGAAGAAGCTTCTCCCGTTCACCATTGCTTTTCTCGCGCAGTTCTTTGATCTTCATACGATTCCCTTATTCGGTTCCGTGCCGGTCGACGAACTTCGTCTTCACCGACAACTTGTGCGCCGCGAGCCGCATCGCCTCCGCCGCGGCCTCACGTGATACGCCGTCAAGCTCGAAGAGTACCTTGCCCGCCTGCACCTTCGCCACATAATGGTCGACACTTCCCTTGCCCTTACCCATCGGAGTCTGCTCGCCCTTCTTCGTAATCGGCTTGTCGGGGAAAATCCGGATCCAGACCTTGCCACCGCGCAGGATATGCCGGGTGATGGCGCGGCGCGCCGCCTCGATCTGCCGGGCGGAAATGAGACCGGTCTCCATCGCCTTCAGTCCGAAACTTCCGAAACTGACGCGAGCCCCCTTGTCGGTCGGACCTTTCGGCCAACCTCCGCGATGAGTCTTCCTGTGTTTTACCTTCCGTGGCATGAGCAGCATACGGTTGTCTTCATTCTTCTCTTAACGTCTATTCCTCGTGAAAATTATGCTCCAGCTTCCTGTTTCTCGCGTTCCTCGAACTTTTCCCCCTTATTGATCCAGACCTTCACGCCGATCGCGCCATAGGTCGTCCGCGCTTCCGCCTTGGAAAAGTCGATGTCCGCACGGAGCGTATGGAGCGGGATTTCTCCCTTCGAGGTCCATTCCCGCCGGGACATCTCGGCGCCACCGAGGCGTCCGGAAATCTCGATCTTCGCCCCCTTCACATCGCGCTGTTTCATCACGTTCTCGATCGTCCCCTTGAGCACGCGACGGAACGGCATGCGCTTCTCGAGCTGTTCGGCGACGGCCTGAGCCACGAGCGACGCGTTCTCGTCCGGCGACTTGATCTCGAAGATGTCGATCTTGAGGTCAACCTTCCGTCCGCGGAAGAATCGGGCCTTCATGACACGGTTCAGGTCCTCGACGCCCGTGCCGCCACGGCCGATGAGTACGCCCGGTCGCGACGTCTGGATGATGATCCGGAGCGTGTTCGCGGAGCGTTCGATGTGCACGTCGGCGATACCGGCGGCCTTCCACTTCTTCGTGATGAACTCACGGATCTCGACGTCCTCGCGGAGCGTCTTCTGAAAGTTTCTCGAATCGAACCACCGGGATTTCCATCCCGCGGTCACACCGAGCCGAAATCCGATTGGGTGAATCTTCTGTCCCATAGCGAGTGTGTTAGATCGATTTCCTCTGATAGACCCGTTTGACGACGTTCTTCCGTTCTTTCATTTCCTGCTTCACGGAAACGTCCTTCTTCGTCTCTTTCTTCTCATCCTTCGAAGGGATGACTTTCGCTTCCCTCGTCTCCTTCGGCTCAGCCGCCTTTTTCACGACGACTTCGGCCTTCTTCACCTCGTGGCGGTTCAACCCTTCGATCCGTTCCTCGACGACGAGCGTAATGTTCGACAGCCGGTGAAGAATCTGGTTCGCCCGGCCGAACGCCCGCGGCTGCCAGCGCTTGAGGCGCTTGCCGTCGCCGACGAGGACCGAACTGACGAAGAGGTTCGTCGCATCGAGTCCGAAATTGTGTTCCGCGTTCGCGATCGCGCTCCGAAGAAGTTTACTCATGGGTTCCGAGGAACGTTTCACCTGCTTCGAAAGCTCGGTGAGCGCCGCATCCGCGGACATCCCCTTGATCACATGCGCCACGAGCCGGACTTTCCGGGGGGCGATCTTCAGGTTGTTGAGTTTTGCTGATACCTGCATAACCGTGTGCTCAGATTCGGATCATCGGGAATTATTTCTTCTTTCCACCTCCGGCCGTCGCGGTCTTGGCCGCCTTGTTCGCATCGAGTTCACGTTGCTTCGAGGCCGAGTCCATTTCCTTCTGGATCTTGCCACCGTGCCGCTGGAACTTCCGTGTCGGGGAGAACTCGCCGAGTTTGTGACCGACCATCTCTTCCGTCGCGTACACCGGGATGAAATCCTTCCCGTTGTGGACACCGAACGTGAATCCGACCATTTCCGGAGAGATCGAGCAGGCGCGCGACCACGTCTTGATGACGGTCTTGTCGCCGATCTTCCGCCCCTCGAGTTTCTTGATGACTCTCGGGTCTACGTATGGTCCTTTCTTGAGGCTTCGAGACATATCATTCTTATTACTACGGTTCCTGTCGGGGAAAACTACTTCTTCGCCCTTCGTTTCACGATGTACTTATTGCTCGCGTTCTTGCGCTTGCGGGTCTTCTTGCCCAAGGCCGGCTTACCCCACGGCGTCTTCGGTCCCTTGAGTCCGATCGGCTGGCAACCTTCGCCTCCGCCGTGCGGATGGTCGACCGGGTTCATGACCGTTCCGCGGACCGCCGGGCGGATGCCCTTCCAGCGATTGCGTCCCGCCTTACCGATCCGTTCCGCGCTGTGCTCGAAGTTACTCACCTGGCCGATTGTCGCGTAGCACTCCTTGGAAACGAGACGCACCTCGCCTGAAACGAGTTTCACCTGTGCCATCCCGCCTTCGAGAGCCATCAACGTCGCGCTCGTTCCGGCACTCCGGACAATCTGTCCCCCGCGACCGATCTTCATCTCGATATTGCAAATGACGGTTCCAGCCGGGATATCATTGATACGGAGCCGGTTCCCCTCAGCGACGAGTGCCTCCGGTCCCGACATGACCGACTGCCCGACCTTCATGCCGGACGTCGCCAGGATATAGCGCTTCTCACCATCCGCATAATTGAGGAGCGCGATGAGCGCCGAACGGTTCGGATCGCGCTCGATCTGGGCGATTTTCGCCGGAATCCCATGCTTGTCCTGGCGGAAATCGATCAGACGGTACGCGCGCTTGTGACCACCACCCTGGTGCCGCACGGAAATTTTCCCATTGCTGCGACCGGCGAGTTGCCGGACAGGCTGAAGAAGCGACTTTTCCGACTTCGCTTTCGGCGTCACCTGGTCCGGTTTCACGATGGTCATGAAACGGCGTCCGGCGTTGTTTTTCTTGTATATCCTGATGGCCATATTCGTTGCTGCTAGTGTTCTGTGCTAGGCTCCCTTGAACAAGACGATTTCCTCACCTTCCGAAAGCGTAACGATCGCCTTCCTCATTCCGGCCGTCGTCCCGACCTTCCCGCCGAAGGAACGTTTCTTCGGGGCGATGTTGATCATCCGAACCTTCCCGGCATGCACGCCGTACGCGGCACCGATCGCCCGACGCACCTCCTCCTTAGTGGCGCTCTTCGCGACCCGGAACACGTACTGACGGATCGAGTTCAACACATACGCCTTTTCCGTCATGCGGGCGGACAAGAGGACCCGCTCGGCGAGCGACTGCCCCTGAAGCGAATCCCCTCCCTTCGGAGCTTCGCGCTTCACCGTCTTCTTTTTCACGTCTTTCTTGATAAGTGCCATAGTGGTATTCCCTAGTTCTTCCCAGCCACTTCCTTCGTCCCCTCTCCGGAGAACCGATCCGCAAACATGGCGACGGACTGCTTCGTGATCACGAGGTACTCGTTTTGGAGCAGGTCATACACGCTCATGTTCTCCGACAGCACGTTCTCGACCCGATCGAGGTTCCGGCTCATGCGTTCGGTCTCACGCTCCTCGCGGGCAAACCCGACGAGCGCCCGCTTCCCGGACTGGATGCCGAGGCCGGACAACAGCGCCGAGAACGACTTCGTCTTGCGGTCATCGAACGCGAACGCGTCCACGAACCGCACCTTGTCGCCACGGAGTTTTTCCGAAAGGGCGATACGGAGCGCCTTCTGACGCATTTTCCGGTTCGCCTCCTTGGAGAAATTCCGGTCCTTCGTCGGGCCGAACACGATACCGCCTTTGCGCCAGTGCGGAGCGCGGACCTGTCCGATACGCGCGCGTCCCGTTCCCTTCTGGCGCCATGGCTTCTTTCCGGAACCGGCGCGCTCGGCGCGATCCTTCGTATGGGCGATCGGTGAACGGAGGTTCGCCGAAATGGCCACGTACACCTGATGCAGGAGCGTGTCGTTTCCCGGTACGTCGAACACCTCTTCCGGGAGTTCGATTTCACCGGTCTTTTCACCTTTCACATTGTAGAGCGGAGCCTTGATCATACTGTAATTCTCGTTCTTGTGATTTCCCGACCGATCTTACGCCTTACCGAGACTGCGGATCCCGACGATACCGCCGTTATTGCCCGGCACCGCGCCGCGGACCGCGATCAGATTCTTCTCCGCGTCCACGAGGACGACCGTAAGTCCGCGTACCGTGAAGTTCTCGCCGCCCATCCGCCCGGCCATCCGGCGACCCTTCACCACGTGTTCCGGGAACGTCGCACCGATGGAACCCGGCTTGCGCATATCGTGCTTGCGACCATGGCTCGCCGGCGCTCCGCCGAATCCATGCCGCTTCACGACACCCTGGAATCCCTTCGCCTTGGTCACGCCCGACACATCGACGATATCGCCGACTTCGAAGGACGATACCGACAGCTCATCGCCTACCTTCACCTCGCCGATAATCGCTGTCGCTCCCGCCTCATCCTTCCCCTTCGCGAAGAATGCCGGACGAAACTCCTTGCGAACCGTTCGCCGTGAGGTCTTTGCCGCCTCCACCTGGACCGCCGCGTACCCGTCCTTCTCCACGGTCCGTACCTGAGAGACCGTATTCGGTCCGCAGGTGATGATGGTCACGTTCTCGGAAGAGAGCCCTTCGTGAAGGGAGGTCATGCCGAGTTTTTTCCCGATGATGAATTTCATACCGTTTTCTCTGGTAAAACAAAAAGCCGGTTTCCCAGCCAAACCGCTTGCGCGCCTGGCTCGTTCAGTATCCCCTGCCCGCATTGCTACGCGAAGCGTTGCAGACGGGCCACCCGATCATTTCGCGTAGCGATGCGGGCGGGCCAACCGTCGGCCTGACCACATCGCCCGCAAAACGCGGTGCAAGGGACTTTAACGAGTGAATCTACATTTTTATTTCCACGTCGACTCCGGTCGGCAAGTCGAGGTTCGTCATGAGGTCGATGGTCTTCGAGGTCGGGTTCACGATATCGATGAGCCGCTTGTGCACCCGCATCTCGTACTGGTCACGGGAATTCTTGTGTACGAACGTGGACCGGTTCACCGTCACTTTGTGAATCTCCGTCGGAAGCGGTACCGGGCCGACGACCGACGCGCCACTACGCTCCGCCGTCTCGACGATCTTTCGCGCCGACTGGTCGATGACCTTGTGATCATACGCCTTGATCTTCACGCGCATGCGGGATTCCGCTTCGGGAGCTGTCGTTTTCTTTGCTTTTGTTGCCATTGCCGTGATGCTGGGAATTACGTTCTGGGACATTCAGGGAATGGTGGCGGGCGGAACCGTTTCCGCCCGTGCGATTCCGTGAATCGGGAGAGCTACTTGATGATCTTCGTCGTGGCTCCGGCGCCGACCGTTCGGCCACCTTCGCGGATAGCGAAGCGCATCCCCTCTTCCATAGCCACCGGGGCGATGAGCTTGATCTTGAGGTTGACGGTGTCGCCCGGCATAACCATCTCGGTCCCCTCCGGAAGCTCCACTTCGCCGGTCACGTCCGTGGTACGGATGTAGAACTGCGGCTTGTAGCCCTTGAAGAACGGCGTGTGTCGTCCGCCTTCCTCCTTGGTGAGGATATAGATCTGACCTTCGAACTCGGTGTGTGGCTTGATGGAACCCGGCTTCGCGAGGACCTGTCCGCGCTCAACGTCCTCCTTCTTGATACCACGGATGAGGAGCCCCGCGTTGTCTCCGGCCTGACCGCGATCGAGTTGCTTATTGAACATCTCGATGCCGGTGACGACGGTCTTCGCCGTATCCTTGAGGCCGACGATCTCGACTTCCTCGTTGATATTGACGGTACCGCGCTCGATGCGTCCCGTGACGACGGTGCCACGTCCCTCGATCGAGAAGATGTCTTCGATCGGCATAAGGAACGGCTTGTCGATATCGCGGACCGGTTCCGGAATCTTGGTGTCAAGGGCGGCGATGAGATCGAGGACCGGCTTGGCGGCTTCGCTCGTGATGTCGGTGGCTTCGAGGGCCTTGAGGGCTGAACCGCGGATGACCGACGCGTTATCGCCGTCGAATTCGTACTTCGTGAGGAGCTCGCGCACTTCCGCCTCGACGAGGTCGACGAGTTCCGGATCATCCACCATGTCCACCTTGTTGAGGAACACGACGATCTCCGGGACGCCGACCTGGCGCGCGAGGAGAATGTGCTCGCGGGTCTGTGGCATCGGGCCGTCGGTCGCGGCGACCACGAGGATCGCGCCGTCCATCTGGGCGGCACCCGTGATCATGTTCTTGATATAGTCGGCATGTCCCGGGCAGTCGACATGCGCATAGTGACGGGCATCCGACTCGTATTCGCAGTGAGCCGTCGCGATGGTGATACCGCGTTCCTTCTCTTCCGGCGCCTTGTCGATGTCGTCGATGTTGCGCTTCTTCGCGAAACCCTTGAGCGACAACACGTTCAAGATGGCCGCCGTGAGGGTGGTCTTTCCGTGGTCGACGTGACCGATGGTACCGACGTTGACATGCGGCTTGGTCCGCTGGAACTGCTCTACTGCCATACGAATGTTGGGACCGAAACGATGAAGCGTCCTTGCCTCGACCGCACGATCCGAAGACTAATGAATTATTTTTATAGCCGATGGAAACCGTCATCACCGGCCGCATACGGCCGGGAAGAGGACATCAGTGGGAATCGTACCAATAATATTTCCCCCTGTCAAGCACGGATGAAACCTACTCCGCCCGCTTAGCCACCTCGCCCTGCCGACTCCCGATGATCTCGGTCGCGATATTCGTCGGAACCTCGGCATAGTGGCCGAATTCCATCGAATAGTTCGATCGGCCCTGGGACATGGAGCGTAGCTGCGTCGCGTATCCGAACATGGACGCGAGCGGCACGTCGGCATGGATTTCCTTCACCCGAGCATTCCCCTCACCGCGGTCGGTCATCTCCTTGATGATGCCACGCTTGGAGTTCACGTCGCCCACGATATCGCCCATGAAGGCTTCCGGGGTGATGACGATGACATTCATGATCGGCTCGAGGATGACCGGCTTGGCGCGGCGGGTCGCTTCCTTGAAGGCCATGGAACCGGCGATCTTGAAGGCTGCCTCCGAGGAGTCGACGTCGTGGAAGGATCCGTCATAGACGACCACTTTCACGTCGACCATCGGATATCCCGCGAGCACGCCGGACTGTGACGCTTCGAAAGCCCCGCGGTTGATCGGCTTGATGAACTCGCCCGGGATGACACCGCCCTTGATCTCGTCCTCGAACTCGTAGCCTTTGCCGGTCTCGAGTGGCTCGACACGGAGCCAGCAGTGACCGTACTGTCCGCGACCGCCGGATTGGCGAATGTATTTCCCTTCGGCCTGCGCGGTCTGACGGATCGTCTCGCGATACGCCACCTGTGGTCGGCCGGTATTCACTTCCACTTTGAACTCCCGTTTCATGCGATCGACGATGATGTCGAGGTGCAGTTCGCCCATGCCCGAAAGAATGGTCTGTCCGCTCTCCTCATCGGTATGCACGCGGAAGGTCGGGTCTTCCTCGGCGAGCTTCTTGAGCGCGATGCCCATCTTCTCCTGGTCAGCCTTGGTCTTCGGCTCGATGGCAATGTCGATGACCGGCTCCGGGAAGGTGATGGATTCGAGCAGTACCGGATGGTCGATATCGCAGAGCGTGTCGCCGGTCGTCGTCGCCTTCATACCGACAAGCGCCCCGATGTCGCCCGTGGAGATATCCTCGATCTCCTCGCGATGACTCGCGTGCATGCGCACGATGCGACCCACGCGCTCGCGCTCCCCCTTGGAAGCGTTCAGCACGTAGCTCCCGGTCTTGAGCGATCCGGAATACACGCGGAAGAACGTCAGTTGCCCGATGAACGGATCGGTCGCGATCTTGAACGCGAGTGCGGAAAACGGTTCGGCATCGCTCGGCTTGCGGATCAACTCCGCTCCGGTCTTCACGTCCTCACCGATCATCGGCGGGACGTCCACCGGGGATGGGAGATAGTCTACGACCGCGTCGAGCACGAGCTGAACTCCCTTGTTGCGGAGTGCGGTCCCGGTAAAGACCGGAACGAGCCGGGTCGAGATGACCGCCTTGCGGATGGCCGCCTTGAGCTCGTCTATGGAAATCTCCTCGCCACCGAGAAACTTCTCGGTCAGCGCGTCGTCGGTCTCCGCGACCTTCTCGACGAGTTTCTCGCGCCACTGCTTCGCCTTGTCGAGGAGGTCGGCCGGGATCTCGCCCTCGATCACGATCTCGCCCATCGGTCCGTCGAAGGTGTAGCCCTTCATCTTGAGCAGGTCGACGACGCCGTAGAAATCGCCACGCTCCCCCATCGGGATCTGCATCGCGACCGCGTGTGGCGTGAGCCGGTTCCAGATGGACTCGAGCGCCACGGTGAAGTCCGCGCCCTCTTTGTCGATCTTGTTGATGAAGCACATGCGCGGCACCTTGTATTTCTCCGCCTGGCGCCAGACGGTCTCGGACTGCGGTTCCACACCTTCCTTGCCGTCGAACACGACGACACCGCCGTCGAGCACGCGCAAAGAGCGCTCCACTTCCACGGTGAAGTCCACGTGCCCCGGCGTATCGATGATGTTGATCTGATGATCCTTCCAAAAGCATGTCGTCGCGGCGCTGGTGATGGTGATGCCGCGCTCACGCTCCTGTTCCATCCAGTCCATGGTCGCCTCGCCCTCGTGCACCTCGCCGATCTTGTGCGTGATGCCGGTATAGAAAAGGACGCGCTCGGTCGTCGTCGTCTTTCCCGCGTCGATATGCGCGATGATGCCGATATTGCGGATCTGTTCGATAGGCTTGAGACGGGCCATAGGACGAGAGGTTAACGGTTTTTTGAGTTGGAGATAAGAGAGATGGGAACTTTACGAAAAGAGAAGGGGCCGCGCGAGGCTCCCCTTCTCGTCTGGCCGAAAATCTTGTAACGTCCGCGACCGATACTTTAGGCGAAGTGTGCGAACGCCTTGTTCGCCTCGGCCATACGGTGCACCTCGTCGCGCTTCTTCATGGCCGACCCGGCCTTGTTCGATGCCTCGATAAGCTCGTCTGCCAGGCGTTCCGCCATCGGCTTTCCCTTGCGCTTGCGGCACGCCTCTCGGATCCAGCGCATCGCGAGCGTCTGGCGCCGGTCACCCGAAACCGGAATCGGCACCTGGTAGTTCGCTCCGCCGACGCGGCGGCTCTTGAGCTCGAGTAAAGGAGAGATGTTCTTGATCGCCTGTTCGAAAATATTGAGCCCACCCTTCTTGGTCCGCTCATGGATGATATCGAAGGCATCGTACACGATCTTCTCGGCCACGCTCTTCTTGCCGTCCCACATGATGAGACCGATAAAATGACCCACGAGTGGGCTATCGTATTTCGTGTCGACCTTCCAGGCCTTATCGTATTGACGTTTTCTTCGAGGCATATGCTACGCAACTTACAACTGACAACGGACAACGGACAACGGGGAAAATCTTCGGGCTACCTTTCAATCTTGGGATGTTCCGGTTGTTCGCTCTGAGTTGTTGGTGGTTCGTTGGTGGTTAGTTGAGTTGAGTATTATTCCTTCGTGACCTTCTTCGGACGCTTCGCACCATACTTGGACCGGCTGCGATTACGCTTGGCGACTCCGGCGGAGTCGAGCACGCCGCGGACGATGTGATACCGCACGCCCGGAAGGTCCTTCACGCGACCGCCACGGATCATGACGATCGAGTGTTCCTGGAGGTTGTGTCCCTCACCCGGGATATAGGCCGAGACTTCCATGCCGTTCGTGAGTCGCACGCGGGCAATCTTTCGGAGAGCCGAGTTCGGCTTCTTCGGGGTGACGGTCGTCACTTTCGTGCAGACACCACGCTTGAACGGGCTCTGCGTGAGCGTCTTGCTGTTGTGGATGGTATTCTGGATGAACGTCATCGCCGGCGACTTGGACTTCTTCGCGGCGGTCTTTCTCGGACGCTTGACGAGCTGGTTGATCGTTGGCATTGCGGTGAAACAAAATGAAAAGCGGTTGTCACGCTGTGAAACTATGGTACGGGATAGCGGGAAACTTGTCAACAACGGCCGGAAAACTGTCAGAGAATCCGCTACATCTCCGCTTTGCGAAGTGAGTGGACCCGCTCGCAGGGACGAGCGGGCAGACAACATTGAACAGGCAATATGGAGCGAAAGCGGGGAAACTATTACCCCGACAAAGAGCGCGCTCCGTCTCGATAACAATGACCGTGTTTGAGAAAAATCGAAATTCGCTCAAAAAATATCCCTCAAGAAAGCCAAAAATATATCCGTTTTTCATCTTCGGACTTTTCATATCCCGATGTAGGATACTTCCGATCAATAAAAAAAGCGGCTGAATGAACTACCCCGTAGCAGAGCTGCGGGGTAGCAAACCCTAAGTATCTATCTCAAATCTCACCGCGATAATAAGGCAAAAAATCCGCTTGCCGG
>JBAXFX010000024.1:0-16381 GCA_037139695.1 Candidatus Moraniibacteriota bacterium
AATAGATTTCAGCCGGCCAATTCATTTGGGGCTCATATGTTGACAAGAGAATACTGCAGCCCGGGAAGGACTGCTTTTTTTATCATACCGGAAGACTATTCTTCCGTCGGTTGAACTTCCGCTTCGAGCCGGTGCAACGCGGCCTTGTGGGAAAGATTGATACGGCCCTGACTGTCGATCTCCTTCACGATGACCGGAATGACATCGCCGACCTTAACCACATCTTCCACCTTCTCCACGCGGTAATCCGCGAGTTCCGAGATATGGATGAGCCCCTCCTGGTTCGGCAGGACCTCGGCGAACGCGCCAAAGTTCATGAGCCGGGTGATGCGTCCCTGGAACAGTTCGCCGGCCTTCACCTCGCGGGTCAGGTTGTTGATCCATTCGATGGCCGCCTTCGCTCCCGTCTCGTCGGTCGAAGTGATGAAGACCGATCCGTCGTCCTCGATATCGATCGACACGCCGGTCTCGTCGATGATCCGGTTGATCACCTTGCCTCCGGGACCGATGACGTCGCGGATCTTGTCAGGGTTGATGTGGAGTGTGATGATACGCGGCGCATACTTCGACATTTCCTTTCTCGGCTCCGCGATCGTCTCAAGCATCTTTCCGAGAATGAAGAGTCGGCTCTCCTTGGCCTGCTTCAACGCCTCGGCGAGCGTCTCCGGCGCGAGTCCGTCGATCTTCACGTCCATCTGCATCGCCGTGATGCCATCCGCGGTTCCGGCAACCTTGAAGTCCATGTCGCCGAAATGATCCTCGAGTCCCTGGATATCCGACAGGACGCGGTATTCCCCATTTCCTTCGATGATACCCATCGCGATACCCGCGACCGGCTTCCGGATCGGCACACCCGCATCCATCAGCGAGAGCGTGGATCCGCAGGTCGAGGCCATGGACGAGGAACCGTTCGAGGACAGCACTTCCGAAACGACGAGAATCGTGTACGGGAATTCCTCGTACGGCGGCAATACCGGCAGAAGCGCCTTTTCCGCGAGTGCGCCGTGTCCGATCTCGCGCCGACCCGGACCACGCATCGGCCGAACCTCGCCTACTGAATACGGCGGGAAGTTGTAGAAGTGCATATAGCGCTTCTTCATGTCGACCTCCATCGTGTCGACAACCATCTGATCACCAGGAGCACCCAATGTCGTCACGGTCAGGGCCTGCGTCTCCCCACGAGTGAAGAGTCCCGTCCCATGAGTGCGTGGCAATACGCCGACATGCGAGGTGATCGGGCGGATCTCATCGAGCTTGCGTCCGTCCGGCCGGGTGTTTTCCTTCAGTATCTTCTCATGCAGGATCTCGTCGGACAATTCGTCCATGACTAAGGCCGAGATTTCACCGAGACCCGTCGCCTGTTCGGGGTATTTCTCCTCGACATAGGCTTTCATCTTCTTCGAGATCTCCGAAAAGTTCGCTTCCTTCTCTTCTTTCTTCACGAGCGAGAACAGCGCTTCGGACAATCCTTCCTTACGCAGGAACGCCTTCAGGTCCTCATCGAATCCGTCGGGTCCGGCAAGCATGATAGCCTCGGACTTCGGCTTTCCGATTTCGGCCCGGATATCCCCGATGAATCCGGCGATCTTTTGGACGCTCTCGAATCCGAATTTGAAAGCCTCCGCCATCTCGGCCTCGGGAATCTCATTCGCCCCGGCCTCGATCATATTTATTTTGTCCTTGGTGCCGGAAATCATAAGGTCGAGCGCGTTCGATTCATGTTCCCGTTCCTCGATGGTCGGGTTCAGGATGAAGTCGCCGCCGTTGATCCGACCGACGCGCACCGCCGCGACCGGGCCGTTCCACGGAATATCCGAAATCGCAAGCGCGGCCGACGCGGCGATGATCGCCACGAGATCCGGGTCGTTCTCCCCGTCGAACGAGAGCACGGTCGCCACAACCTGCACTTCGCTTCGCATACGGCCGTCAAAGAGCGGTCGGACCGTCCGGTCCACCGCACGTCCCGAAAGGATGGCATCATCCGACGGACGACCCTCCCGTTTGATAAAGCGCGATCCCTTTATCTTGCCCGCGGCATAATACCGCTCTTCGTAATCAACCATCAGCGGGAAATACCCGCGTGACTGCCCCGCATGCTTCGACATGACCGCGGTCCCGAGAACCACTGTCTCGCCGTAACGGACCGTCACTGCGCCGTTCGCCTGACCCGCGAGGAGTCCGGTCGATATACGCAGTTCCCGGCCGCCCAGATCGAGCGCCCAGCTTTTCGCATTCTGCATAGTCTTTTGCCCCGTAAAACACATGGGCTCAAAGCGCAAAAAAGAGAGAAGAAGCGGTTTCTATCCTCGTTTTTGAGATTTGAGCGAATCGTGCGCCTCCGGAAGCGATATCAATGATTACCGTTCCCCTCCACTGTACGGAAAAAACCATGAAAAGTCAACAAAAAATGCGCCCTGTCATAAATGACGGGGCGCATACGCGCATTCTCTCGTGTGATTACGTTCAATCTCTGAAAAACCGTTTCAAAACGTCACTGTTTCGGCGAAAGAAGGTGTGATCCACAGGCAAGGTCGGTAAAAACGTCCGCACGTTTCTTTAATCCATAATTCGTCGCTCCATCGAATGCAATCACCTCGACCCGACAGCTGTAACCCGACTGAAGATGCTTGACCAGATCAATAAAATCACCATCACCGGAAATCAAGACTACGACATCGAGCTTTGGCGCCATTTTGATAGCATCCAAAGCTATACCGACATCCCAATTACATTTCGTTCCTATTCCGGGAAGAACGCGTTCTTCCTTCTTATTCACCCTAAACCCGGCCTCGATAAGATTTACATTCAGTCCTATACAACTTGTTGATTTTCCAGAGTAAGCGATTGCCGTTACAATGTCATGATCGACTGCTATACTCCTTAATAAGCTTTCATAATCGACACATCTTCCCATACCGCAGCCCTCCCGGCAGTCTCTGGCAGCGTAGGCTATATTGAAAGCATCCAAAAAGACTCCAGTCCTTTTTCCTTCATACATAATCCCCTCCTGTCGGTTGATGGTTATTTGAAATCCCTTGAATATACGCCTCTGTTAAACAACTTTCCACAATATACCGCATTTCGAAACGACGTCAACTAAAAAACGCTCCGGAAATGCCGGAGCGTCTTCTCCTATCCCTTTCAAGCCCTTTTATCGACCGCCGAGTAGAAATTTCTTCCGGTCTGAGGAAAGATTCAGAAATTCATCCGCGGTCTCGACGAGCTTCGAGCTTGCCGATTCGGAAAATCCGACGACCTCGACCCGGCACCCGAAGGTTCCCTGGAGGTACTCGACGAGCGGGATATAATCCCCGTCTCCGGAAGCGAGGATGATCACATCGAGCTTCGGTGCCATCTTGATCGCGTCGACCGTAATACCGACGTCCCAGTCACCCTTCTTGGCCCCGTCCGGAAAAATCTGCAGTTCCTTTGTCTTCACGTCGTATCCATACGTCCCGATCGTCTCGAAAAATTTTTCTTCGGTCGCTTCGGCGGTCGTGATGCCGTATGCGATGGCGCGGATAAGCTTCCGGTCCCCGACCGCCTCGGAAAGCACGTTCTTGAAGTTCACTTTCTTCTTGTAGACGACGCGCGCGCTGTGATACAGGTTTGACACGTCGACGAGCACGCCGACACGCTGTTCTATGAGTTTTGCCATATATATTCAAATTAATCTATATCGTCAGAGTAGCACGTCTCTCCCCTTGTCCCAAGGGGATAACAAGAGGGACTGGATCTCTGAAAAGCGACACTGCGTGGTACTTAGCCGTCGTTTTAATCGATCCGACTTGCCTATGGGCTCCGAAAAAAGAAGGACCGCCCGAAGGGCGGTCACACGCGCTATAAACCAAGCGTCTTCTTCAGCCCCTTCGCCGCCTTCTCGTCCGTCTTCTCGAGATAGGCGAAGAGTTTCTTCCGCTTCGCGACCATCTTGAGAAGTCCTCGGCGGGAATGGAAATCCTGCTTGTTCTTCTTGAGATGGGCGGTCAGTCGCTTGATCTTCTCCGTGAACATCGCGATCTGGTATTCCGGTGAACCGGTATCCGTCACGTGTCTTTTGACCTCCTTGGTCACCTTTTCCTTCTGCGCATGCGTAAGCGCCATACTCGTACGTAAGCCGTACCGTCGTGCCGTGGCAGAAATAGCCACGAAGCGCTTTCACGCCTCCACCCGCACCACTGTACGCTTCACCCTATGAATTAACTTCCTTACGGTAACACGGGACGAAAATATCCGCAAGCGGGCGAAAACCCGCCTTTCGGCGGGCCTTCCCTTCTTCCGCACTGCCTCCGACTTTTCGACTTTCTGACTTCAACCTGTGACCATTCTACAGCATCGTGAATGCGCCTACCTTGTCGCCGGCCTGGGGCTTCATGACGCGGACGCCCTGGGTGACGCGGGAAAGGAGCGGTACGGACTTGAACGGGATTCGGATGATCGTCCCCTTCTCCGAGGTCAGGATCAGGTCGTCCTCGATATTGGCCATGGAGGTGATCGCCGCGCCGACGAGCTTGCCGGTCTTGTCGGTGACCTTCATAGTCTTGATACCCGACCCGCCACGCTTCTGCACTTTGTAATGCTTGAGATCGGACCGCTTGCCCTGGCCGTTCTGCGAAAGAATCAGGAGTTCGAGGCCTTTCTCACCCTTGTTGATGACATCCATCGCCACCACTTCATCGCCTTCACCGAGGCGGATGCCACGTACTCCGGCGGCTGAGCGACCCATGGCCCGTACATCGGTCTCCTTGAAGCGGATTGCCTGACCGTCCTGGGTCGTCATGATGATATCGTCTCCGCCGTCCGTCGGACGCACCCAACTCAGAAGATCCCCTTTCTCGAGGTTGATCGCGATGAGTCCCGACCGGCGGACATTCTCGAATTCCTCGATCTTGGTCTTCTTGACCGTCCCGGTGCGCGTCGCCATGAAAAGGAATTTCGTGTCGTCGCCCTTTTTGCGCGCGACGAGCTCGGTGATCTTCTCCTCCGGGCTGATCTGGATGAAGTTCACGATCGCGGCCCCCTTCGCGGTACGCGAGGATTCCGGAATCTCGTAGGCCTTGAGTTGAAATACCTTGCCCGTATTCGTGAAGAAGAGCAGATCCGCATGCGTCTCGAGCGAGAGCACGAGGGCGATCTTGTCTTCCTCCTTGGTGACCGCGCCGATCACGCCCTTGCCCCCGCGTTTCTGCACGCGATAAGCATCCGGGTTCATGCGCTTGATATATCCGTCCTCGGACAGCGTGATGATCGCGTCCTCGTTCGGAATAAGGTCCTCCTGTTTGAATTCGCCGATCCCGTTCCGAACGACTCTCGTCTTGCGGGCATCCCCATATTTCTCGCGAAGCTCCAGGAGCTCGGTCTTCACCACTCCAAGCATCTTTTCGCGGCTTGCGAGCAGGTCCTCGAGTGTGGCGATGAGCTTCATCTTCTCGTCGAGCTCATCCTCGATCTTCTGACGTTCAAGTCCGGAAAGCGTCTGCAGGCGCATCTCGAGGATCGCGGTCGTCTGTCGGTCGGAAAGCCGGAAGTTTTTCATGAGGTTCCGATGTGCCTCCTCCTTGGTCTTGGACTTCTTGATGGTCGCGATGATCTCGTCAATATGGTCGAGGGCTTTCTTGAGCCCTTCGAGGATATGAGCCCGGTCCTTCGCTTTCGCAAGCTCGTACTCGGCACGACGCTTCACGACAATCTGCCGATGCGTGATGTAATGTTCGAGGATGGATTTAAGGGAAAGGATCTGCGGATCGATACCGTCCACGAGAGCGAGCATATTCACGCCGAAGTTCTTCTGGAGATCAGTCAGCGTGTAGAGCTGGTTTAGGACCTTCTGCGGATAGGCATCTTTCTTGAGCTCAACGACGACACGCACGCCATCCTTATCGCTCTCGTCGCGCAAATCGCGGATACCGAGGATCCGTCCCTCCTTCACCAGGTCGGCAAGCTTCTCGATGAGCGTGGCCTTGTTCGTCTGATACGTCATCTCAGTGACGATGATCTGAAACATGCCGGCTTTCGTCTCGACGATCTCCGCCTTCGCACGCATCGCGATCTTACCCCGGCCGGTCGCATACGCCTCGCGGATATCCGAAGAGCCGTATACGAAACCGCCCGTCGGAAAGTCCGGCCCCTTGATGAACTGCATCAGGTCATCTACGGTCGCTTCCGGATGATCGATCAGGTGACAGATGCCGTCGGAAAGTTCTTCGAGGTTGTGCGGGGGGATGTTCGTCGCCATACCGACCGCGATGCCGACCGTCCCGTTGAGGAGGAGTTGCGGAAGCTTCGCCGGAAGGACCGTCGGTTCCATGTGCACACCATCGAAGTTTGGGACGAAATCCACGGTATCCTTCTCGATATCGAGTAGCATCTCCTCGGCGATCGGGGCAAGTTTGGCCTCGGTATAGCGATAGGCCGCCGGGCTGTCACCATCCATCGAGCCGAAGTTTCCCTGGCCCCAGACGAGCGGATACCGAAGTGAGAAGTCCTGCGCCATACGGACCATGGTGTCATAGACCGCCGTATCGCCGTGCGGATGCCATTTACCAAGCACTTCTCCGACGACCGTCGCCGACTTACGGAATTTCGCGGTCGAGCGCAGACCGGTCGACCACATCGAATAGAGGATCCGGCGGTGCACCGGTTTCATGCCGTCGCGGACATCCGGCAACGCGCGAGAGACAATAACGCTCATCGCGTAGTCAAGGTACGACTGCCTCACCTCGTCAGTGATCTGTCGCTCCTCGATACGACCGTGGATATCGATTTCATGTTGCTCCTGGGCCATACGGTATATGTACTCAGTATCTCTCTCAAGTCTCGACACGATCGGAAGCGAGGCATCATACTCCGCTTGCCGACTGAAATTTGAGAGCGATGCCGGGTAACGTGTCAATTATCGGATTACTGTCCGTTCGCTGGAACCAATCCGTTCAATCCTTCACTGGAAAGGGATTTGGCCCCGTCAACCATCTGATTGATCGACTGACTGTCCTTCTGTAGATCGTTGGCCGATGACGGGATAGCCCCCTTGATCGGTTGCATCTCGGCATCCGACGGGGTACGGAAACTGTCACGAAGCGTCACCACCCAGAACGAGAAGAGAAGAATCATGATAAACGCCACCAACCCCCACACATAGCGAAGCCTCACATACTCCGGCTCCATTCGTATCTCCTCGATTTTCCGCTCAAGAAAGGATGGCATACATTTATGATTTCTGAAGGAATGTAATCTCCATAGTCTTTCCGTCAAGGTCCTTTTTCTTGAAAGTAAGCTTCGGAAGCTCCTCCCCGACCTTGCAGTTTGTCTCACGGACGAATTCCTCCTGGCTAGCGGCATCTATCTCCACGCCATCCATCTTATAGTGCATCGGGATGGCAATCTTCGGCTCAATGGCATGAATCAGCTCGTCGACTTTCTTCGTCAGGATAGCGTCCCCGCCCCCGATCGGCACGAACAGGATATCGACATCACCGATCTTGCCAATCGTCGTACTATCAAGTTCGTGACCGAGCGCACCGAGGAAGGCGATACGAATCTCTTCGGAATCAAATACGTACACGGTATTCTGACCGCGGGTCACGCCTCCTTCCGCATCACGGAAGGTCGGAAATCCAAGGATACCGACGCCGTCCGCCGCGTATTCGCCGGGAGTATGCACGATGACCGGATCGCCCTTAAGGCCTGAGAGGGATTCATCGGTCGGGTCGATATGTGAGAGTAAGACGATATCCGCGTGCCCGAACGGAGACCGAATTCCGGTCTTTTTCCCAGGGAGATCGGTCCAGATGACGATATCATCAGTGGCACGCCCTCCGGGTTTCGTCGTTATCTTGAAACAATAGTCCCCGTAGTATTGGATATTCATGGCGGTCTTCAAAAAAGAAAAAACCTTCCGGTCAAGAAGAAGTCTAGCATGGAAATAAGCCTCTTGCCAAGAGGCGGAACAAGCCTTCAGCTTGCCAAAAAAAATAAAATGATGTATGCTTTCTCGTACGTTTCCCGGGTCTACCCGCGGAACTTTCAGAAAGGCGTCTTAATCGATAACCGGGATCACACGCCTTATCCCACGACCGCACCCCTATGAATAAAACAGCCTCAGAGAAGGATCTTTCGACCCTTCTGACGGAAGATTCCCTGCACATTCCCGCCGTGGGCGATGTCATCCTAGGCACTGTCATCAGTGTCGCCTCGAATAATGCCCTGGTCGACCTCGGACCGCTCGGCACCGGCGTCGTCTTGGGAAAGGAGATGAAAAGCGGACTCGGTGGCAATGCTAAACTCCATGTCGGCGAAGAAGTGAGCGCGACATTGACCAGCTTCGAGAACGAGGATGGCGATATCGAAATTTCCATCCGTGAAGCCTCCTACGAGAAGTCCTGGGAAGACCTTCAGGAGAAGCTCGATAACAAAGTCGTCGTCGATACGAAGGTGCTCGATGCGAACAAGGGCGGCCTCATGGTCGAGTTGAACGGCATTATGGGCTTCCTTCCAGTCTCTCAGCTCGCTAACGAGCACTATCCGCGCGTCGAGGACGGTGACAAAAACAAGATTCTCGAACTCCTCAAGGCCCTTATCGGCGTCACGATCAACGTGCGCATCCTCGATACGGACCGCGAGAACGAGAAGCTCATCGTCAGCGAGAAGGCCGCGCAGAGCGAACGCGACCGTGAGCTTATCAACCGGCTTCGTGCCGGGGACGAGATCGAGGGCGAAGTATCCGGCGTCGTCGACTTCGGTGCATTCGTCAAATTCGATGCCCCGACCGACAAGGATGGGAAGAAGGCCAGCCAGAAGCTCGAAGGGCTCGTCCACATTTCCGAACTCGCCTGGCAACTTATCGACGATCCGCGCGAGATTATCAAGACTGGCGACGTGGTCAAGGCGAAAATTATCGGCATCGAAGATACGCGCATCTCACTTTCCATGAAGGCGCTCAAGGACGACCCGTGGTCCAAAGTGTCGGAACGATACGAGGTGAATCAGACCGTTTCCGGAAAAGTCGACAAGATCAACCACTTCGGAGCCTTCGTCTATCTCGACAAGGACATCCATGGCCTGGCGCATGTTTCCGAGTTCCACGACGTCTATCCCGGAAAGAAGATGGAAGACATCTTCAGGGTAGGTGAGACATATGACTGGAAAATCCTCTCCATCGAGCCGAAAGCGCACCGTATGGGACTCCTCCCCATCAAAGACAGCATGAAGAAAAAGAAGAGCGCCGAGGAGAAGGACGAGAAATAAGCCTTCGAAAGTCCCGCCGCGCGCGGGACTTTTCGTTTCTACTCCGTAAAGAATGTTTTATGAACACCAAACGCCTGTTTATCATTTCTGGACCGTCCGGAGCGGGCGAGGACTCCATCATCGCCGGTCTGTACGGCCGACTTCCGGTCGAGCGTGTCATCACGACGACGACCCGGGCTATGCGACCGAACGAGGCCATCGGGAATCCCTATTATTTCATTCCCCGGGCCGAATTCGAGGCGATTCGCGACAACGACGGATTCGCTGAATGGGCCGAAGAATACAACGGGCAACTTTACGGGGTGACACACAAGGAACTCGAGCGCGTCGCCTCGTCGGAAAAAATTGGCCTTTGGAAAATCGAATGGAAAGGCGTCATGACGGCCAAACGGATGTTTCCTGGCATCATAGCCATATTTGTCACCGCCTCTCTGGAAAGTATCGCCACACGCCTTCGGAAACGGGACAACCTTTCAGAAGCCTACCTAGCGGAACGGATGACATACACGAAGGAATGGATGCATCATACCGATATTTATGACTACATCATCGAAAATCGCGACGGCGAACTCGAAAAGGCCGTCGATCAGGCGGAATCCATCATCCGAGAATGCGTCGGCGATATCGACCGAAAATAAGCCGATTTTCTTATCGTCTTCTTTCGGACGAGCATTGGTCAAGCGAATCCAAAATCACGATTTCCAAAACAAACTCCTCATAAAAGGCAGTTCTATTCTCGTTGCCTGTTCAGGAGGACCGGACAGCGTCGCGTTGCTTCATATTTTCCTTTCCCTACGAGACAAACTCAGTCTTCGACTCGGGGTCGCACATGTGAATTACCGCATCCGAAAAGCGGATGCCGATAAGGATGAGCTCCTTGTACGGCACTCCTGTGCGGAATATGGGATTCCGTTTTTTGTCCTTCATCCGAAAAACGCCGTCGGGAAAAATGAGGAGGCGCTTCGGGATATCCGTTATAGTTTTTTCGAACAGATCCGTAAACGGGAGAAGTTTGATGCAATCGCCGTCGCCCATACCGAAGATGACCAGGCAGAAACCGTACTCATCCGCCTTCTTCGTGGCTCAGGACCGGACGGGCTCGCCGCCATGAGACCTCGAAACGGCCACATTATTCGGCCCTTCCTCGACATTCCGAAAAACGATATCCTCCGTTTTCTCCGAGATGAGCAAATCCCCTTTCATACAGATACGACGAACAACGATACCTCCATCCTCCGAAACCGTATCAGGCATAAGCTTCTTCCCCTCCTTGAACAGGATTACCAACCGGGAATCAGAAAGATTCTCGCCCGAACCGCTCGGATTTTCGAGGAAAATACTCTTTCTGAACGGCTGGAAGCTCCCATTCTCCCATATGCCAATATCCGGCTCGGCATCCTGTTTCTACGAAGCGATTATATGCGCTTCCCGGCGCAGGTCCAGGCAAGCGAACTCCGACGATTATACCGCATCGTTTCCAAAACGGGATCGAATCCGGCCGAGTCGTTCGTCCGCGAGATAGAAAAGCTCATCGGGAGCACGAAAGGGAAAATCCGGACCTATGTCTCCGGACAGTTGAAAATAGAGGTGAAAGGTGATAAAGTTACCATGATACGGAACAAATAAGCTCCCCTGATTACACACCCCTATGGACAAACTCATGAAAAATATCGTCACGATCGTCATCATTTTCTTCATTATCTCTGGAATCCTCATCCTTTCCCAGGAAAGCGCGCCGAAGCCCGAAGATATCACTCTCTCCACGCTCGTTTCACAGATCAATGACGGGCAGGTGAAGGCCATCGACGTCTCCACGAACGATTTGTCCGTCACCCTTTCGGACGGAAAGAAGGAAAATACCCAGAAAGAGGCCGAATCATCCCTTACCGAGACGTTCAAAAATTACGGGGTCGATCCCGGCAAGCTCGACGCGGTCTCAATCAATATCAAGAAAGAGTCCGATGCGTCGTTCTGGGCGACGACCATCCTTCCCTTTCTTCTTCCGTTCCTGCTCGTCGGCGGATTCGTGTGGTTCATGATGAGACAGGCGCAGCGCGGAAATTCGCAGGCGATGAACTTCGGCCTTTCCCGGGCGCGCATTCTCGATCCGAAGAACAAAAACAAGCGTATCACCTTCGCCGATGTCGCCGGATCGAAGGAAGCGAAGGAAGAACTGAGTGAAATCGTCGAATTTCTCAAGCACCCGAAAAAATTTCTCGCCATGGGTGCCAAGATTCCGAAAGGCGTCCTCCTGCTCGGCTCCCCAGGAACCGGTAAGACGCTGATTGCCAAGGCGGTCGCCGGCGAAGCGGGCGTACCCTTCTTCAATATTTCCGGTTCGGAATTCGTCGAAATGTTCGTCGGCGTCGGCGCAAGCCGGGTCCGAGACCTCTTCAAGCAGGCAAAAAAGAGCGCTCCTGCAATCGTCTTCATCGACGAGATCGATGCGGTCGGTCGACACCGGGGCGCCGGCCTCGGTGGCGGACACGATGAGCGTGAGCAGACCCTGAACCAGATCCTCGTCGAAATGGACGGGTTCGAGACGGAAACCAATGTCATCGTCATCGCCGCGACCAACCGCCCCGACGTTCTCGACCCGGCACTACTCCGGCCCGGTCGGTTCGACCGACGTGTCACCATGGATCTGCCCGATATCAACGATCGGGAGGCTATTCTCACCATCCATCTCAAGGGAAAGCCGCTTTCAAAGAAGGTGAATGTCCGGCGCCTTGCCGAACGGACCCCGGGGTTCTCCGGCGCCGATCTTGCCAACCTCGTCAACGAAGCAGCTATTCTCGCGACCCGGCGATCAAGAAAATCCATCGGCATGGACGAACTTGCGGAATCGATCGAGAAAGTCATCCTCGGTCCGGAACGGCGGAGTCGGGTCATCAATACGAAGGAGAAGGAAATCATCGCCTATCACGAGGCCGGGCATGCCCTCGTGGCCGCGAGCCTTCCGAATGCCGATCCGGTTCAGAAGATTTCCATCATTTCCCGCGGTAATGCCGGCGGATACACACTTTCCGTCCCGACCGAGGATAAAAGCCTTCATTCCTCGGAGTATTTTCGAGACGAGCTCTCGGTTCTGCTCGGTGGGTATTCCGCGGAACGGCTCACGTTCAGTGATACGACCACCGGACCGTCGAACGATCTCGAACGAGCGACCGCTCTGGCCCGCAACATGGTTACCCGCTACGGCATGAGTCGTCTCGGCGCGCGGACCTTCGGCCACAAGGAAGAGCTCGTTTTCCTTGGTAAGGATCTCCACGAGGAACGGAATTATTCCGACGAGACCGCCAAGATGATCGATACCGAGGTCGCGAAATTCGTCGAGGACGCCTTGCATCGCTCGACCAGCATCCTCACCGAGAAGAAATCCCTCCTCAAGACCCTCGCGGATGCGCTTCTCGAACGGGAAACCCTTGAAAAAGACGAGTTCGACGCCATTATTGCCGGAAAGCCCCTTCCGAAAAGGGAACAGGTCGAGGAAAAGAAAAAAATGAATGCCGATCTCGAAGAAGTACCAGTCGAGGTGAATATCTCCTCGGAAAAGACCGAGTAATAGGAAAGACAGCCCGCTATGTCCGAACATATCCCGACCAACCCATCCGAAAAGATGCTTGGCATCTTTTTAGGATTCTATCTCGAGGCCCTAAGGCGGATTCCCCGGAATCGAGCCACTATCCTTTTCGCCACAGTGGCCACTCTGACCGGAATCGCTATTCCCGAACTCTTTCAGGAAGGCGCACCCCTTTCGATGTATGCCGATGCGTTCAATACATTACTTACCACCAATCCCCTTCTTGCGGTTGTGGCTCTTTTTTCCTTTCTTCTTTCCGTCTTTTCAACCGGAGCCCTCGTTCTTTCCTTGTTCGGAAAAAAAATTCATCAATCGACAAAGGAGTCTTTTTCCGTCCTTTTTCAATCAGTCGGGATCGAAATAGTGTATTTTTCTTCCGCTCTTCTTGTTTTTCTCATACTCCTTTCTCCAAGTTTTTTCGCCTCGGAAAAGACCGCAATGCTCTCACAGTGGCTCCTTATTTTTGGTTTTCTCATCTTTATTCCGATCCTCATCATCCTCACCCTGACCAGGATATACGCGTCCTTTCACGTCCTCCTCTCGAAGACCGATATCAAATCATCCATCCGTCTCGGATATACGCTGTTTTCCGTTTCATTCCGTGAAAGCCTTCTCTTCGGGGCGCTATATCTCTTTTTTGCACTGCTTACATCCCTCCTCATGACATTGATTTCATACGGTTTCACCCTCATTTCTTCCGATGAAACGGCTAAAACCATAGCACTCGTCGCCATTTCCCTCTTCCTCCAAGGGCTCTTCCTCTTTGTCGGAAAATCAGTCTGGCTCTCCTTCTTTCTTCGCCTGAATACGAGGCAGGAGCCGATCAAGGAAACCGAGACTTCACAAAACGAGGAAAAGGTGATACAAAAGGAAGTACCGGAAGCCGGATAAAAAAACAGACCGGGAAAGAACATTCAATCATCCGTGGGCGGCTAGCTCAGTTGGTTAGAGCGCCACATTGACATTGTGGAGGTCACAAGTTCGAATCTTGTGTCGCCCACGGATGATTGAAACTTCCTTTGGCCCGAGCATCCCTTTTGTAGTTGGCTCAAAAATTAAGCGGCTACTAAAAAAGAGACGGCCAAACGGTCGTCTCTTTCAGTTCTTTCAAAGACTCTGACTTTCAAAAAAATCCCGCCAAGATCGTTAGATCTCTTTCAAAGTATGGTTTTCAAAGAAGAAATACCTTATTCAGGATAATTTTAGAAGACTCTTGAAAGAAGTCTATTTTATAATAGGGATTGCCGCACCGGAACCAGCGGCATTCAGGTTGGTCGTCACCTGTTGCTTGACTGTCGCAGTATACTTCGCCCCGGCTCCGAGCGCGCTGTTCACAGTCGTCACCTGTCCCATGATCTTGTTATCCACGCTTGTAATCTCTCGCTGTATCGAAGATTGGACGCTGCCAACCCCTCTCTGGACTAGGTTCGTGATCATCTTGTTCGTTAGGGAAGAGATGACACCACCGACAAGCTCCCCAGGATTGCTCGCTGCCGCTATCACCTTGTTGCCGATATCCTGCGTATTGGCAACCATCTGCCCAACCGTCGCGCCAGGAAGAATCACATTGCCATTATTATCTTTTACCCCCTTGTATCCCGCCGATGCAGCCGCCTGGACCTGGGCAGCCTTCTGTTCCTGTTCCCGAACGGCCATCTGATATCCCTGTGCCTTGAGCGCATACCCGAACGGGTCACTTCCCGATTCAGTCATCGCCGAGAACACTCTGATATCCCCATTACCGATCGAAGTCGCGGGATCGGAACTCACTTCACTCAAAAGAGCGGTCCCAGTAGCCGCAGAGGTCGTCGAAGCAGCCCCTGAAAGTTGGCTCTTCGTACGGGTCTCAAGATAAGATTCGTAGCTCGACTGTCCCGATGCGGCAACATATCCGGAAGTCGACGACCGACTCCTTAACGTCGTCGCGTAAAAATTATCCATCGCCGACGTCACCTTTGTTTCCGGCTGGGTATAGAGGTATGCCTTCCAGTCCGTTATGACCTGAGAGGTCCCTACGGAAGAGCCTCCGACGAGACTCATTACCCGGGTATTCAGTAGCGTGACTGCAGTGGACTTCAGTGCCGCCAACAACACCCCGTCAATCTGCGCCTGTATATTCGTCAATGTCCGGGAAAGGACCGCCGCACCATACGCAGCTCCCCAGACATCGGCATGCGCCGGTGGCGCGGACGTGACAAAAACCAGGAGCACCACCGCCAATGACATTATTCGAATCCCCCGCGTTGTCTGACTTTTCATATTTAGTATCTTGCTATTCAATCCTTCCTCCCTACAAATCGATAGGAATGTTGTCGATCTGGTTCTTAGCCAACTCGGATTGTACATCCGAAACGAAGGAAATCATCACGTTCAGCAAACCCTGTGTTTTCGACAATGACTTCATCGTTCCCAAGGGATCATCCGACGAGGAGGAAGCGACTTCGTTCTTCAACTGCGAAGCGTATGTCGCCAACTGCAGTGCCTTTACATGGATATCCAACATCTGTTCAGGCACTTCCACATCCTGAATCTCCTTCAACATCTTGTCGCTATTCACCGTCAAAGCCTGAATCTGGGAATAATTTCCCATAGACATCGACGAGACGGATTCACTCACGAGGCTCTGGGCAATATTCGCCAACTCGTCTTGCGTCTTGAATTGCTTCGGGGAATTATTCGCAAAAATGTATGAGATGGTCGTAAGGTATTGGACTATATCTTC
The DNA here is from genome assembly GCA_037139695.1 of Candidatus Moraniibacteriota bacterium. Lineage (GTDB taxonomy): Bacteria > Patescibacteriota > Minisyncoccia > Moranbacterales > UBA1568 > JAAXTX01. Next base: position 15,549 of record JBAXFX010000024.1, read on the forward strand.
CTTGATCCGCTCCTGGCGCTTGGCCTTCGAAAGATTTCCATACGACTGGTCCATCATCTTGATCGTGCCCTTGTCGATTTCAGGCAGGACGACATCCGTCGAATCCCCTCCTGAGATCTGCTGGGAGAGCGCATTCAAATCATCAAGAGAAACTTCCGATGTCCCGTCGGATCCAGTATTTGCATTCTTCACTACGGCGGCAATCTGCTGCGAAGCCTGCTCAGTCATATTGTCACCTCCCTTTCCCGACTCTGCCACATCAGCAGCCACAACATCCGATTGCACAACAATTTTATCGCCAGGCGCCTTTTTTAATGGATCGTATCCGCCACGAACCTCGACACCATCGGAATATCCGTCCCCGTCGGTATCAGGGTTATTCGGGTCAGTCCCGTATATCTTCTCCTCAGCGTTCGTCAGTCCGTCATGATCGGAATCCTCCGCGATATTATAGCCACTCATCTGATCGGCCGCCGACACAGCAAAGACAACCCCTAAAAATAGTAATGCAAACAAAAGAAAGAAGTCCTTTTTAACCCCTATCGAAACGCGATGATTCTTATTGTTTCCCATAGTTGATTTTGTTTTTTCCATTATATCATTTTTTTCAAGAACAACAAATCAAGCGTCTCTTGCAAGAGACGCTTGATAAGAAATACGCCAGTCATAAACGATTTACTGATTTATTTACGGGCGACTCTCATAGCTATTATCCCAACAATATTCTTAGTATCTATCTCAAATCTCATGTCGAGCTGTAAATCCGAAAATTTCGTTTGAGCGCCAACCAGAGGTTGGTCACCCTCTGGGTGAAAAACCATGAAAAATGAGGA
>JBAXFX010000025.1:0-16328 GCA_037139695.1 Candidatus Moraniibacteriota bacterium
CGAAAAAAGAACGTTCTCTCCCCTTATCCTAAGGGGAGGACAGGAGGGGTTGGAACATGAAGGATGCTTATAAAGAGGCACTGGTTCCCGATGAGGTTAGATGGTTTCTTAAAGATATTTTACTCGACACGTTCTTAAAAACGATATGATGACTTCGACCGATCAAACACAAATCCCTCCCCTCGAAGACTCGGTACTCCTTTTTCGAAAGGGAGATATCGATCAGAGTACCAGCGAAAATAAGTGAGTCTCCCCCTTTCGGAAAGGGGGATTGCCCTCTCCAAAAAAGAGAGGGCAAGGGGGATTTGTGACTCTGAGCGTGGCATTTTTTACAAAAAATAAAACATCGATTCTGTGCTTATCTTAGCGCTAGAGAGGGATTCTCAGCCACCTCATCGGGAACCAGTTCCTGCTTTTTATCGGTTCTATTCCTGTTCCCTTTTCCCGAACTTTTCGAGGATCCCGTGGACGATGGCACCCGTTGCCGACATGACGAGCGAACCGAGGAGCGCCGCGGTGAAGGAGGAGACTGTGAACCCGACGATCACGTTCCCGAGCCACGCGAAGAGTGCCGCATTGATGATGAAGATGAACAGCCCGAACGAAAGAATCGTCCTCGGGAGCGTGAGGATGACTAGGATCGGCCGCACTAATATGCCAAGAATGCCCCATACCGCCGCAAGCAATATCGCCGTCGCGAACCCGTCCACGTGTACGCCCGGTACGAACCGCGATGCCACGAGAAACCCGACCGCCACCGAAAACCACCTGATGATGAGTTTCATACCGCATTGTTTATTGATCTATTGTCACATATCACCGACCGATATCCCTTCAACCCGAAGACATCTATCGAACATATTACCATATTATATAATATGGTAATATGTTCGTGTGCCGTTTCAGCGGTTCTGTCTCATGACATTTTTCGGTCTCGGAGAGAAAATCGGCACCCGCAATAGTCCTGGCGATAGATACCCCGTTCGGCAACCATCTTCCGCGCGATTTCCTGCCGACCACCCTTCTTCCAATCCTCGGCATAGTATCGCACCCCGTATCGAGTAGCCGCCTCTTCCCCGATAGGATCGATGATGAGCGATGATTTGTTCCGTCCACTCGTCAAGGTCGTCCCGAATACGTGAAAGTCCAACTCGGACGCGACTTCGGCGACATGAAACAGCCGGAGCCGGAAACAGGCCAGACAGCGCTTCCCGCCCTTGACCTCGGTCTCGAACCCCTCGACCGCCACATCCCACGACGCGGTATCATAGTCCTCGTCGATCATCGGTACGCCCCACCCCTCGATAACCCGGATTACTTCCCGCTTCCGCTTTCGGTATTCCTCTTCCGGAAAGATATTCGGATTGTAAAACAGCACCCAGAGGTCATACGACTTCCGGAGCTCGTCGATCACCGCGATCCCGCACGGCGCACAGCAGACATGGAGGAGGAATCTTTCCCGCATTGGATTTTGTCAGAACGCGCATTATCCGTATCGTCACCAGGATGGAAAACCGTCGTCTTCACCGAAAAAGAGAATACTGTGAAAAAGTCAGTTCCTCCGCCTCGCTATAAGCGCACCGGCGGTCTTGAAACAGATGCCGATGTCGAGCCAGAGCGACCAGTTCTCGATATAGAAGACGTCGAGACGATACTCGTCCTCGAACGCCAGGTCGGATCGTCCCGACACTTGCGCCATACCCGTAATGCCGGGCTTGATAGTGAGCAGTCGTCGATGATACTCGCGGTATTTCTCCACCTCGCGCTTCTGGTGTGGCCGCGGTCCGACAAGGCTCATCTCGCCACGAAAGACATTGAAGAACTGCGGAAGCTCGTCGAGGGAATACTTCTCGATGAAGGCACCGACCTTCGTCTTGCGCGGGTCATCCCTGATCTTGTACAAGGGACCCTTGCGGACGCTCCTCTCGGCGATGAGCTCCTTCTCGAACGCGAGTGCCTCGTCGAAGTCCGGGTTATCATGCGTGACGCAGTAGCGCCACTTCATATAGCGGAACTTGTAGACGAAGAATTTTTTTCCGTCCTCGCCGATACGCTCGTTCCGGTAGACGACCGGACCGGAACCGTCCTCAAGCTTGATCAGTGCCGCGACGATCGCCATCACCGGCGAAAGGATGACGATAAAAAACAAGGAAAAGACGACATCGAACACGCGCTTGATGACCCGGCCCCACCCGTCGAGCGGCGTGTGCAGGAATTCGATGAGCGGTTCGCCGTTCATGATCCGCAGGACGAACCGAGACGTCTGCAGGGTCGTCGGGAAATACTTGAACGAGATATTGTGGATCTGGCAGTAATCGAGGATCTTTTCCTGCTCGTCGTCGGTGATACTTTGGTCGCAGACGATGATCTCGTCGATACCCTTCTCCTGCCGGATGTCGTCGATACGGTGCAGGCTCGCCGATTCCATGATATCCACCGCGCGATAGCCGAGCTCGGGGTGCTTCGTGAACATCTTCGCGAACCGTCGGACGCGCCCGTTCCCACCGATAAGCAATACCCGGTATACTCCCACCCCCTTCGTCACGAGATAGTACCGTTGAACCTTCCGCAGCAACAGACGGGCGACCGAGACATACGCCGCCGCGACGAACCATCCGGCAAGGATGATGAACCGCGACGAGAACCAATCACGCTCAAGGAAGACCGCGATAATGATGACCACGATACCGAGCGACGTCGCGCGGAACACCATGAGCGTCTCCTGCCAGAAGGATCGGGCGGAGCGGATCGCATAGAGCCCCTCGATCGCATACACGACGAGGAACATCGGCGTCACCATGAGCGCAAGCTCGAAGAACGGCTTGAAGGTCATCGAGTAGACCTTCGGATTGATGATATCGGAAATCTGTGGCAGCAGGTCGCGCAGGTGGAACACCGAAATCGCCGCGAGGACGATCATAAGGTAGTCCACCGGCACCTGCACCACGCTGAAGAGGGTCTCGGATCGCTTCATATCTCAATGGGTCCACGAATACATGTCCTTTCGCTCCCGAAACAGGCTCATAAGCCGGATTCTGTTCACCCGCCTCTTTCGAGAGCGGGGCTGATCATCATTTATCTGGGACCGCCGTTGCCGGCGACCTCGAGCGGCACTTCCCGGATCGCTCCGGGACACGGCCTTGCACATGGATAAGGGTTTAGCCGTTTCACCCCGCGCGTTACCGCGCGGACTCACCCCGCCTCCCGAAGGAAATTGGGTGCCCTGCCCTTTCGGGATTGGGCGTCTCTGCTCGCACCTCGCGCCTCGCGGCGGACGGGCATTACCCGCTACCTGGTCCCCCGGCTTGCGCCGGGATTATGTGTCCGGACTTTCCTCCCCGGCTGCCGCAAGCGGTGCCGAGGCGATGATCCGACCTGTTTCGGGAAAGAAGGAACACGAAAAAACACCCTCCATTTCCTTCCTATTTTATATCACGAACAGGATAAGAAGTCAAATATACCTTTATCTCAGCGGAAATCAGGAAGAAAGGCCCGTGCCAAACCGGCCAGCTATTTTCTCGATGATCGTGGAAACGGCACCATCGACTTCCTCGCCCGTAACCGTCCGATCGCCGTGACCGAACGAGAGATGGAACGCGATATTCTTCTCTTCCCCCTTTTCATAGATGTCGAACACTTCGGCGTCACGAAGGAGCGACGAAGATTCTCGAACGACCCGTGTCAGATCGCCGACCTGAGCATTTTTCGAAACCGTAATCGAAAGATCACGCCTCGCGAACGGAAACTTCGGGAGCGGTCGGAACGTACGCACGGCTTCGAATGCCGATCGCAGTACCTCGAAATCAATCTGTGCCGAAACGACCGAACCACGCAGACCATACGCCTCGGCCGATGCTGGGGAAATTTCTCCCGCCTCGCCAAGTACCGTTCCACCTATGGAAAGGCGGGCTATACGGGTCGGGTGAAACATCGGAGAGCGGTCGACCGCCACCTCGAATGTGATCGGCTGCCAGTCGACCTCACCGAGTCCCGCGAACGCCACCATTTTCGAAACGAGTCCCTTGAGCGTCGCAAGGGCGTTCTCTCCTTTCTCCGGGACAAGTACGAGCGAAAGCATGCGCTCTTCGACCGGTTTTCCGTCCGCACCCTTCAGGTATCGGTCCCCGATCTCAAAAAACCGGAACGAGTCGAAGTACCGAAGATTCTCCCCCGCCTTATGGAGAGCCGACGGAAGCAGACTCGCACGAAGCACTGCCTGGTCGGGATTCATGGGATTCGCGAGTCGCAGATGCCGGCCGTTCGTTTCCGCGCCAAGCCGCCGTCCGTCGGATTCGGAATAGAAGGAATAGGTCCTGATCTCATCCCATCCGGATGCGGTCAAAAAGGTCCGAAGCTCGCGAGAAAAAATCCTTGCCTCATTGCGTTCCGGCGCGGAGAGCGGCACCATCGGAACCGTCGCTGGAAACCGGTCATACCCGATCATGCGACCGACCTCTTCCGCGAAATCCCACCCGTCACGAAGATCCGGACGATAGGTCGGCACAAGCGCCGTCCATTCGTCTCCGGACTCCGTCACGGCGATACCAAGATACTCAAGTCTCTCCTTCGCCTCGGCGTACACGGTCTTCGTCCCGAACATGTCCTCGAAAACCGATGAGGAGAACGGCACGGATACCGGTTCGTCGAGTCTGGTCGTCACGTCGGTCATACCGATTCCCTGAGCGCCGGCTTCATCCGTAAAAAGACGAAGGGCTTCCGTGGCGGCGATTGGCACACGACCGGTGTCCACATTGCGCTCATATCGGTACGAGGCGTCGGTCGGCACATGGTGCCGAGCAACCGTCTTGCGGATCGACGACGGATCGAAGGTCGCGACCTCGAGGAATACGCGTTTCGTATCCGTGGAGATGCCGGTCCGGCTCCCGCCCATCACACCCGCAAGCGCGAGTGGCCGTTTCGTATCCGCGATGACCAGGTCTTCGATCGAAAGCGCTATCGTCTTGCCGTCAAGCAGCTCGAGTGTCTCACCTTCCTCCGCCTGTCGCACGACGATCCCACCCTCGACCGTATCGGCATCGAACGCGTGCATCGGCTGCCCAAACAGGAGCAGTGAATAATTGGTGATATCGACCGCCATGGAAATCGGCCGAAATCCCGACCGAAGCAACGCGGAGCGCATCCAAAGCGGCGACTGGCCCGTGGATACCTCCTCAAGCAAAACGCCAAGATACCGCCGGCATCGGTCGGACTCGATCGTAACGGGAACAGGTGATTCGGAAAATGATGGGGACGTGGTCAGCTCCGTATCGAACGAGGCTTGCCGACCTTCGAGCGCCGCGATCTCGCGCGCCATCCCGCGATACGAAACCGCATCGCACCCGCGGTTCGGGAGAATATTGATGTCGAGAATCGAATCCTCGAGCCCGGCATATTCCGAAAACGCCACCCCGATCGGCGCGTCATCCGGCAAGACGAGGATACCCTCATGATCGGACCCGAGACCAAGTTCATCTTCCGCGCAAATCATTCCGGCCGAGGCGACTCCGCGGATTTTTGATTCTTTGATCTCGATACCATTTGGCAATTTCGCTCCCGGAAGCGCCACGGCGACCCTTTGTCCCGCGGCCACGTTCGGAGCCCCACACACGATGGTCCGGGCTTCCCCACCCTCTTCCGTCACGACGGTTGTCACGCGCAACCGGTCGGCATCCGGATGTGACGAGACGGATTCGACTCGGCCGATTATGACCTGCCCGAGTCCGTGCGGATAGGGATCGACGGATTCCACCTCGAACGCATGAAACATGATGAGCTCTGCAAGTTCCGCGGGAGTCTTCCCGGTGCCGGACAGTTCCTTCAGCCAGTTATAGGAAAATTTCATAGTAATAGCTTCGTCAAGCTTCGTGAGCTTCAACAGCTTCATCGGCTTTTTCGGATTTCGGATTAAGCTTTTGGATCATGCTTCTGAGCATGCGGTCAGAACTGTCGTATAAATCTCAAGTCCCCACTCATGAACAACCGCGTATCCGGAATGCGGTATTTCATCATCGCGAGCCGTTCCAAGCCGAACCCCCACGCGAAGCCCTGATATTTTCCGCGCGGATATCCCGCCGCCTCGAACACCTTCTGCTGTACCATGCCCGCCCCGCCGATCTCAAGCCAGCCGACCCCTTTGCAGGACGGACAACCGTCCCCTCCGCAGAACACGCACGAGATGTCGAACTCGAACCCCGGCTCGACGAACGGGAAAAAGCTTGGCCGGAGCCGCACCGAGACCGCACGACCGAAAAACGCCGAAAAAAAGGTCTCCGCGACATATTTCAGGTGTCCAACGGTCACGTCGCCACGTTCACCGACGACCAGGCTCTCGAATTGATGAAACGTGTGTTCATGCGTCGCGTCGGTCGACTCGTTGCGAAACGTGCGCCCGGGAACGATGATCCGAAACGGCGGCGTATGCGTTTCCATATACCGGATCTGTACCGGCGACGTATGCGTCCGCAGCAGGTATCGCGTATCAAGGTCCTCGCTCTCGATCCAGAACGTATCTTGCATATCGCGCGCCGGATGATCCGCCGGAAAGTTGAGCGCCTCGAAATTATAGAAATCACTTTCAAGCTCCGGCCCGTCGGGAATCCCGAAACCGAGCCCGGTAAAGATATCCTCGATCTCATTGATGATCGTCGTGATCGGATGCGAGTGACCGAGCGACTCCGCGATTCCCGGTGCCGTCACATCGATCCGTTCCGATTCCCAGTCGCGCCCATCCCGCTCGATGCGCTCTTTGGCAAACTCGAATGCCTCGGTAAGAGCCGTCCGCACCCCTTGGACTCGAGGACCTATTTCGCGTTTTTCCTCGGAAGAAAGGTCCTTGAGCCCCTTCAGGATACCGGTCAATTCGCTCTTACGGCCCAAAAACCGCACCTCGATTTCTCGAAGCGCTTCCTCGGAAGAGGCTTCCCCGAACGCTTTTTTTCCTTCCTCTTCGATTTCTGCGATCCGTTCAGTACGCATAGATAAAATGCCTATAAATCGCTTCCATGGTACCACCCAAACCCCTTTTGGGTCAAAGAGCGGCTAAGTATCTATTTTCCGTTAATACCTTAACGGGTTAACGTGTTCTCGGATTTTAATCTCCATTCATCCCTTTTATCTTTCATACGTTGTCACTCCTTCTATTCCCATTGTTAGTTGTTGGTTGTAAGTGGTCAGTTATTCCTTCGCTTTCTGACCTCATAAAATTTCGAGTGCGAAATCACGGGGCATGTTTTACGGACTTGATACGCTTTATAAAATCTCCCCTTATTCCCTTTTCCCGCTCCCAACCCGTTAACCCGTAAACTCGTTAATTGACTTTTCTCCGTTATCTGCCCATGTGCTATACTGTCCCCGAAGACCTCCAGAACGGGGCGTTGAATACAATGAAACCCACCTGGCATCCAGGGAAAAGTATTTTTTTCCTACAACTGCTTTTTACGGGATTCATACGCGCCCCCGCATTGGGGGTTTTTCGTATCAAAAAATACAAAAACAAAGCATTCATTATCCTCGCGCTCCATCCGGCCTCCGCAACGGGGTTTTTGTTTAAAAAAATAGAGTCGTAGCTATTCGCCACGACTCTAAGACAATAAACGACTTTACTTCTTCTTCGGATACGGCTTGCAGACCTGCGATTTCAATGCCCAGAAACCACGATACGATCTCTGCTTCAGTTTTCCGTAGATTCCCAAAGGCAGAGGTGCGGTGGAAAGATTTACGGTGTCGGTCTGCTTCGAAATGTCGAGATTCTGTTCCATCCATTCCTTATGAAGTAAGGACTTTTTTTCCTTCCACTCTTCGCGATTATCCAAAATCCATTCTACAAGGAACTCTATCGCGAAGATGATAACTGCCAAAACAAAGAGCCATATCACAAAGACCGTGAGCGAATACTTCACTATCAATAAATAAGATAACTTGAAGACAGCCAGAACTCCCGTGATCTCCGCCGGCGTAGTGAACACATATTTAGCAACGCCGTCCTTATACGACCAGAGCTTGTACGTGGAATGATTATCACATAAGTAATCCGCATATCGGGTCACACCCCAGCCTTGTCTCTCGCGCGTGAATCTGTCTTTCATCTCATGCAGTATCGGCCTTGGTCTGAATCCCACAAACAAAGTCACAAGACTTGCCAACAGGGCATACAGCGCATGTACGATTCCAGCCAAGCACACAGCTGTTTCCATTACAAGCCACACCAGAGGCTTGAGGATGACGCAGGGCCACACCCACTTCTTGTATTCGCACTCGTCTTTGGGACCCTTTTCCCACCATAGATTCACCCAGTACCAACCGATTTTCCGAAACCGCGTTTCCGGAATCTTGGCAAACGCTTCCTCCAAGACCTCGAATTCGACAGTGGTCCACCCGAGAGAATCTGATACGGGCATCTCTGTATCACTTGTCGGCCAGGAAATACTGCTATCATACAATCCGTTCTTATCAGTTCTCATGTACTGCTTCGCCGTTTCATAGTTCTTGAAGACGATAGCTGTGAACCGGTGACGTCCTGCGGAAAACAATTGCAGATAACATACCGACTTACTGATTTCGTACAGATACCGACGGCCTTGATAATAATCCCTATAGGCGTTAATCTCGTCCGCGTCCTGTTCAACGAGCAGGATATACTCTGGATTTTCCTTGATGACCGAATCGGAAATCCACCATTCCACCGGTATCGATCCGTCTTTGATTACCCCTCCGCCATTGAGCGTAACGGCAACCAATTTTTCCGGTGTCGCTTTCCGTATTGCTTCTCCTGTCTGATCTTCCATGCGAGTATCCTCCCTGATTGGTTTCGAAAAATTGTAATGTGAAAAAACATCTTCGTACTATAGAAAAGAAGCCTGTTTTTGTCAAGAGTATGGTCGGAATATGCCGTAAATAAAAGCTGTTTCTACTTTTCAAAAAATAAGAAGGGGCGCGTGGTCGTTTCCACACGCCTCTTTTCGTCACCGTCTCGATTTGGAGCAACCGCAGAAATCCGGATACCATACGCTATCGCTGTGACATCTCCGTTCCGAAGCGCTCCCTGTCTCTTTCCGACGAATGACATTCACCTCGAACAGTTCCTCCGACTTCTGGATCGCTTCCAATACGTTCCCCTTCCTGGAGACGAGGCGCAAATAGCCGAGTCGGTCGATCGGATATATGCAAAGATCATGTCTCGTAGCGATCCCACAGCATTCCGCTTTCGGAATACGTTGCGGGACGAGGATATTTCCTTCCCGGTCACGCACTTCCGGTCTTTTCTTCCCTCTTCGCGAATCCGGGATGACGACGGATCCATCGAGAACCGAATGGTCATTCGGGAACTGGAATATCCCGCGCAGACAGCGGATCAATCCGGACTTCGTGTACGATCTAGTGCTTGTCGACATGCTAACCTCCGATTTTATTGTTAACGAGCAATTCAAGAAAGGGAAACAAAAACGCCCTAGCCCTCTCTCGCCAAGACGTTCTTTCTTTTCCGCGCAGTCGAACCGCTAAAAATCGCCTTGGTGAAACAGGGTGTGGTGCCAAGCGGTAAAAAATAAGGAGCGAGTCCGGTTCATAATGATATTCATTCTTCCAGGTCCGCGGGAAAATGTCAAAAAGCCGGCTAAAACAATTATGCCGTCGCAATAAAAATCCGAATGAAAATATGAGTTACGAACCGGATTCTATTGATTCTTCCGATTTCTTTCCGCTTCCGGAAAATCGCACGCCGAGATCCTGGTGGGCGAGGATCGATCCGGGGATGAGTGGGATCCAGAGGGTGAGCCCACGCAAGAGGAGCGTCGCCGCGAACGCGCCTTCGAACGGGATGCCGAACCCGACCAGGGTCGTCACGGCACCGACCTCGAATACGCCGATACCGCCGGGAATGAAGAGTACTGTTCCCGCGATCATCGCGATGATATAGGCCGAGAACGTGACCAGGATCGACGCATGCACGCCGACGGCACGCAAGGTCGCCCACAGAGTCGCCCCGTCGAGAAAAAAAATAGCCGATTGAAAAAGCGTCGCTTCGAGAAACACGCCCCATGAGAGGATCCGCTTCGCGTTCACCTGCGCGACCGACCGCGTCAGGCGTCCGACCAGTTTCCGATTCGCAAGCCACGACGGGAGCCTATGGATCCAATTATGGTTCCGAAGGAAAAGCACGGTGCTCACGACCACGACGGCCGAGATGGCCGCGAACGCCCCAAGCGATAAAAGGACGATTGGCGTGACATCCTGATGCGTCGCGAGCACCGAGAACGCGACGGCCGCTGCCGTCACGTATGCGGCATAGTGCGACAGGAGATCCACGAAGAGCGCCTCCATGGCGATCGGCGTCGGTACGCCGAAGCGTCGCATGGCCTGAAGCGTTCCCACGTGCCCGGCGACCCCGGCGGTCGGCATGAACTGGTCGACGGTAAGCCGCTCGATCGCGAGTCGCGCGAGAATGCGTGAACGGAGAGGATACCCGGCTCCGCGCACCGCGACGTTCCACACTTCTCCCGAGGAAACGTAGGTCAGCGCCTGAAACCCGACCGCCGCCAAAAGCCACCACGGCTCGGCGCGTTTCGCCGTCTCCAAAAACCGCCCGAAATCGCCAAAGCGGGCGAACGCCAGGGCGGATACCCCGATGATGATGACGAAACTGATGAGAAGCGACCAGATCGGGATCTTCGGCAGGCCAAACTCAGGTTTCTCCTCGGTAGGTTCTGTTGGCATAGAAAGTCAGAACAGGAATCCGATTCCCATGATACCATAAGATATCCGCCGATACACTTAGGAACCTGTCCGCAAGAACCTCTCTTATTTTATGGCTCCAAAAGAAGCTCAACATTCAGAGAAGGTTTAGCCTCTCGACCCCGTTCACGGCTTCCGAACGCGCCATCTCATGGATCAAATCCAGATTCATGGCGTTCGTCTCGAATCCCACGCCAACTTCCCGAGACTGATCGGGACAAAGAGGGCTCCGAAGAATGTTGAAACAGTTTCCTTGGTCGGATTCATCATCTCAAAAATACCGGCATGATATTCGGGAGTGATAGCGATGAAAAAAATTGCCGTTCCAAACCAAACCAAAGCAAACCACAGCCACTTCTTAAACACTTCGTCCCATACGAAAAAGAGAAAGGGGGAGATAAGGAGAAGAGCAGAAGCTAGAATCATCAATATATTACCTAAAGTATAAGCTTCGTTATCAAGACATTCCTGATATTTTTCAGTCTGATAGATATTGTTACAAATACCAAACAATAATTTGTTTTTTAAAATATACGAGATACTGATAATGACTAATCCAAATGCTAACAAATATATCCTCCACCAATATGTTTTTTTCATATATCAATCTTTAAAGCATCACCCTCCCAATTATTGTAGCCATCGGAACCAACCAACCCACGTCACCGAAGTTCCATTCAGCTTCCAAAGAAATGATAGCATATCCGATAGGAAAAACGGACCAGGGAACATGATTCGCAAACTAGTACGGAAAACCGAGCTAAGAAAGGTCAACGGCGATTGCGTCGGAAACGGACACCATTGGTTCTGTCGCTCGCCTTCGACACCCGATATGCCGACGAACCGTCCATCCATATCGTTTCCTCCCACATCTGTCGCAGAAGGAGATCCGAATATCGAACCAAAAAATTCGCCGACGCTATCCGAGATTCCCGATTTCGATTTTTCAGACGATGTTTGTTGTCTCGAGTGATCCGTAGGTGTGTTTGTGCCACTAGATGATTCCGCTACTGTCGTTTCCTGCGCCACATTCAGAGTCGCAATCCCGTTCGAAACCGGCGGTACTTCGTACTCCCCTCCCGGTTCGGATCCATTAAGGTCCGCATGAAGTGTCGAAAGATCCGAGAGGCCTTTTTCTGGCACGGAAAGATCGACGGTCGTCTCGGGAGTCACTGGCAGATCTTGGAACGTCGTATGGTTCAGTGTTTTTTCTCCGGCATTCGTCACCGCGACCTCGTCGAACTTCAGCGTATACGAGCCAGTGCCATAGCCATCGAGATGGACAGCGACAGCCGTTCCTTCGGGAAAGGAAGCGTATTTACGATCATCAAATTGAACATAAGTACTTCCTGGTATGCCTTCCTCAAAAATCACCGAGGTCTGTCCGTTCTCTTTGACGGTTTTTGGCCCAGTATGATTACCATCGGCATCGGTCAGGGATATGTCGAGTGGGGAATAAAGTGCCATGCGGATACGGTTATCAGTAGACTGACTAGTTGGACGAGAAGTAAAAATATATTTAGGTAAAACTGAGTCATTCTCCTTATGTGAAATTATTTGTGAAAGAAATGTTCTAAGTTCGTTTACTTCAAGCATATCCGCATGACTCTTTTTGCTTCTATACAAATCCACCCAGTACTTTTTCACGTCCAACGATTCTGGAAGCATAAGGGCACTCGGAGCGGTCACGACTTCGTCGCCATCCACGGTGAACTGTGGCTCGTACACGGGTTTATACGTACCGACTCCCGTGCAGCTCGGGATAAGCGCCGATCCGAAAGCATAACATCTCGTCGCCTCTTCCTCGGTATAATCGATTCCACGGACGGTATCGAGTCCCCATCCGGCGATCTCAATGACCTCGACACCGGTCAGAGGCTTCCAGGTGTCCAGCTCTTTTTTCGTCTGCTCCTCCTGACTGAGTAGGTTTTTCCGAAGAACATTTTCCGATGTAACATCATCTTTTTCTGGTTTCTCCCGACCGTCCTTCGCTCCCGAGAGGAAGTCTGCCAGGCCGTTCCAATCATCGATCGTATCGCCGTATGCGTCGCGAAACGTTTTGAATCGGGTATGCTCGGACGAGAACGAGATGAGCGGTTGCTTTGTCCGATCGAAATATTCCTGCGACGGAAGGAGCCCGTAGGCACCCGGCATATGTTCGGCCAATGCACGGACATTCCCGCGGGAAGCGAGTATTCCCCAGAGCAGATCTTCCTTGTACCCGTACAAAAGCGAGAGGATTGAGATCGGCGCCCCGAGTTGTGGCGTCCCGACAAAGACGACTTGGTCCACCAAGGCAGCCTCACCTGTCTCGTCGAGTCGGTTCAGGAGTTCCTTAGCGACAAGTCCTCCATTGGAATGCGCAACGATAGTGACCTTGCCTGTTTTGGACGACTGCGCGAGCCGTTCCGTCTCGGAAAGCAACGATCGCGAATCATCACGATACGCCGTATCACCGTATGCGATATCGTGGACATCCGTCCGCCAGTCGTATGCGAACAGTACGTAATCATTAATGACGTGATTAGTCTTCTCTGTCTCAAGATCAGTGAGAAATGATTCATAATACTTCGTACCGCCAGCCGATGACAACACGTCTTCGGTATATACATCGTTCACGCTTTTTCCATCGTTATCAAGAGTAAGCCGGTCGAGGTCATCACTGAAAAAATCCGGTGGCCACAGACGATCCTCATTTCCGGAATGGTCCTTTTCATACAAATAGCTCGCCTTGATTCCCGGCAAAAAGAGGACGTTCGATGCCTGCGGGGTTTCCGGTAGGTGTCGCTCCGAGCTGAAACCGACAAGCGTACACGGCCCGACCAACCGTTCCCCGTGTCCTCCCGGATTCTTGTCGCTCGTAGGGCCGTCCGACGAACCATACCAATTATTCTCAAAATAGACCCGTCCGGTATAATCCTGCTTCCCATCGTACTGAAATGCCGAGAGCAGAGCCGTATTACTGAGATTCAAAGAAAAATCAGAATTGGTCACCGTAATCTGCTGGTATCGCGCTCCAAATTCATCATAGAAATATAACAAGGAAACGATATCCGCATACAAACCATTATGGAAAGCGGAGTGATCGATCAGGAGCTTTCCGTCAATAAAGTTTATCCCGGGAGAAGTAAAATTTGGTTGTTTCGCCGCATACGCCGTCTCTCCGAACAAAGACCGCATCCATGAGTTAGTATCCATCACTAAACCAGGACAGTGTCCTTCGTATGCCGGTATAGGCTGATTGGAGCCGATTCCCTCGAACTCCGTATATCGGAATACCGACGGATTATCCGTCTCTTTGGGATAATAGTTGAATTCGATTGTCCCGATTGGACGGATTCGAAAACATTCCGCATCATATATCCCGACATCTTGTTCAGGTTCGAAAATCCGCGACGGCATTTTCGTGAAGACGATCCGTTCGGCATCCGTCCCTTCCGCGACAATCCTGCCGTCATAAACGAAAATCTGGCTGAACTCGATATGCGTACCCTTTTCAATGGTCAACGTGGCTCCGTCGACGACGACGATCGGCTTAAGAATATCAACCTGTACGTGACTCCCGCTCCAAACGGTATCATGGCTCACTACTTCGTAGTCGTCGTAGCTCGTCCACTTTTCATTATCATCATCCGCATACGCGCGGACCATACCGAAATACCATACCGCAGCAGCGGAAAGACTAAGAAAGATTACAGAGAAAGAGAGTGTACCGACATAACACCTCCGAATCATATTCGATTTGAATATAATCGTTTCACTTCAATAATACAACGTTCATCTATTTTGTAAACGATTTCGCTGAAAAAATATTTTATTATCCTCACTTTCAATCCGACTCGATGATGTTTTTGATACGTTCCGACAGTTCGGGGAAATCGGAGTCGAGGAAATGACCACGACCACCAAGGGTGATCGCTTCGGCATCCGGGAAAGCCCGGGCATATTTGGCAAGCTCGGTGAACGGGACAACCGGGTCATCCTCGGAATGATAGAGGATGATCGTCCCGGACTGTTTGGAAACCTTCCCGAGGTCTTCGGAGAGGATGAAGTCGCCGAGGGATTCATTCGTTTCGTCGTCGAACGGTGCGGCCACGAGCGCGAGCGCGTCGATCCGGACAGGCAAAGTGCGTTCGGACAGATACTTCGCAAGGAAAATGCCACCAAGACTGTGCCCGACGAGAATCACGCCATCGCGGAGAAACGGGATGTGGCTTTCGAACCAGAGTGACCATTCGTCGTATCGAGCACTCTGCTTGTTCGGCATCGAAGGCATCATGATTTCACATCGGTCCGAGAAACGCCGCGCGAGCGTCTCGCGCCATCGCGGCGACGCATCCGGCGACCAGAACGGTTCGCGTGGCACCGCTGTTTTCAGAAACGCGAGGAACGATTCCTGATCAGGAAACGTGTCTCCTCCGTGAACGAATGCGATTTGTCTCTTTGCCATATTTTCTCTTCTGTTTCAGAATACACGTCATTATTACACCCATTATTACCATATTATATAATATGGTAATATCAGCGACACTCGGTTCAACGGAGAATTTCGGCAATCAGATCAGTGAGTACGCGATGTTGCGGATACCGATCAAGGAGCGACATGGAATACCCTTTCCGGGAACCTATCCCCCTCCCGACACGACGAGATTTTTTCGTCTGACTCCGGATCAGATCAGCAAGCCAGATATCTCGATTATCGTTACCAGAGTGAAGCCAACGATCAACTCCGTATATCGTCCGAATTCCAACGCCAAGCTCCCGACGAATATCCTCAATCGTCGTCCTTTCCTGTAACATCCGTTCAGCGATCTGGAAGCGTCGCGAAAGCATAAGTGCTTCGCTCGGAGTAAGAATACCAAGAAGAAAATCTATCGTCTCCGTTTTCGTCTTCAGATTCGTAACCAAATCAAGAAATCCGGACACCGCCCTTTCCCGATCCTGTTTTGACATTGACGATGGTTTCACTTTAGCCATATATTTTATCCTATCATAATACATCTCAGCATATCGCGCCTACACATCCTTTCAGACCATTATTACCATATTATATAATATGGTAATAATATTGAATAGGTGCATAGGAATACATTCAGCGGATTCCGTATGCTACAAGTGCTCCAGCTTCCTAAAATATCTTCTTCGCTTTTTCTCGCTGCAAGTCACAAGGCTGTTGATATGAAAATAGGCACTGGTTCCCGATTCGGTGGCTGAGAATCCCTCTTTGCTACTAAGATAAGCACAGAATCGATGTTTTATATTTTTGTAAAAAATGCTCAATCCGCAGTCACAAATCCCCCTTGCCCTCTCTTTTTCGGAGAGGGCAATCCCCCTTTCCGAAAGGGGGAGACTCACTTATTTTCACTGGTACTCTGATCGATATCTCCCTTTCGAAAAAAGAACCGAGTCTTCGAGACACGTCGTTTACGAACGACGGTGCCGAGGGGACCGCGTGCCGCCAAAGCTTTTAGCGGAGGCGCAGGGTTTTGTGCTTGATCGGTCGAAGTCAGCATATCGTTTTTAAGGATATGTCGAGTAAGATATCTTTAAGTATCTATCTCAAATCTCAACGCCTATATAAGGCAAAAAATCCGCTTGCC
>JBAXFX010000026.1:0-14748 GCA_037139695.1 Candidatus Moraniibacteriota bacterium
CCTTGAACGGAGCCTCTGATACCTCGGGGCTCTGCCCCGAGGTGATTCATTGAGAATCCATTATTGCGTATGACCCAAAATAACCGTAACGGATCATGAGGAGATGGGTGGATTGTCCGAATAGCGGATTGTCCGAATATTGACAATATCGCCCATCCGGTATAGTATTCTCAGGTGAAAAATTACTTTTCTAACATTAACATTTTGATATGAAAACAGCCCAGCCGATGCGGTCCGCAATGATCAGTGTGGCTAAAGGCCTGCTCCAAAAGGCAGATGCGAAGCCCTTGAAAGAGCCACTGATCGGAGCATGGCGGAATGATTCGGGTCTTTCCCTGTTCGTGTTTCCGGAGAAAATGAAGGTGGAGATTAAGACACAGGTATCGATTGCCTCGTTCAGCTTCGAGTCGGAAAACTACGTGGTGATACTCGGATCGAATTGAAAAAGAGTGGTTCAAATAGAGCCACTCTTTTCCTTATCTTTTTTCAAAAGCTGTCGTAGCTCGTGAAGCTCTCGAAGCCTCTTTCCTTACTTATACCGCAGTGCCTCGAGGGCGTCGGTCTTGGCGGCCTTGCTGGCCGGGATGATGCCGGTGAGGAAGCCGACGAATGCGCCGAAGACGACGATGGCGGAGAGAAACCAGAGCGGGCTAAGGAAAAGATTCACTTTTTGTCCGCCGAAATTCGAAGCGATGATGTTGAAGACCAGGTTCACGGTCGCTCCACCGACGAGTCCGAGCAGGATACCCATGAGGCTGCCGAGGAGGCCCATGAGCGTCGACTCCATGACGAACATGAGGGAGATGGATCCGGGGGAGGCGCCGATCGATTTCATGATGCCGATTTCCTCCGTCCGTTCAAGAAGCGTGATGGTCATCGTGTTGAACATACCGATCGCGGAGACGATGAGCGCGATAACGCCGAAGGACATAAGGAGGAGCTGGATGGCCTGGAAGACCTTGTTCGCCTGGTCGATCGTCTCGGAGATGGACGAGGCGGTGAGACCGAGGTCCTGTATCTGGGTGCGAAGATCGGGAAGGACGGCCGTCGAGGCTCCCTTGACCTTGATTTTCGTCGCCGAAGGAAGCGCGATATTTCCGAGGGAATCCGGAGAGATATAGAAGAGATTCTCGTCGCTTTCCGCGATACCGACGATCGTGAATCCGCTTTCGGGTGAGAATTCCTTCTCGGCCCCGCCGCCGGTCTGCGGGATGAAGAGGGAGAGCGTGATGTTCTGGCCGACGAGTCCGGCTGGGTCCTTTCCGAAGGCCTTCGCGATGCCCGACGTGATCACGACTTCTTGTCCGCTTTCCGAAATGATATCTCCCGATGCCATCTTGATTCCCTCGAGGCCGAAGTATTTTGACGAGGCTACGATGGCGCCCGAGTCGAGCGTTATGCCGGTGACCTTCATCTGTCCGCGCAATTCGTGGACGGGAATGACGGCCTCGACCCCTTGAAGAACCGCAAGTTTGTCGGCCGTTTCTTCGTCAAGCGTTGGCGCATCGGTGCTTTCTGCCGTGACGTCGAGCGTGGAGAGCGCATCGGATGTGGTGATTTTCTGGAGAAGCGTTTCCTGAAGCCCATATCCGAAGGAGACAAGAAAAACGATCGCGGAAATGCCGACGCCCATGCCGAGTATCGTAAGGAAGGTCCGAAGGGCGCGGGCCTTGAACATACGTAGCGACAGTCTGAGAAGATCGGAGAAAAGCATAACGTCGGTTATGAGTATTTGAGGAGCATGACAATTTCCACTTCGCGGGCGATCTTTTCGGCGGTCTGGCTATACAGGCCGATACCGCCTTGGATTTCCGGCAGGTCGAGGCGACGTTTCAGTTCGGCCCGGGCGATCTTGCTGCTGATTCGGAGGGAAAGGGCGTTTTGGAGGCGGAGGAGATTCGTCGGGTCGAGGGTGAGATGGAATAACTCGACCAGATACGTGGCGAACGAGACGGAAGATTCTTCCGGAGATTTTTTCAACGATTCGACCTGCGTCAGAATCTTTTGGATCCGTTCCGTGAAGTGCTTCGCGCGGATCTGGTTCCATCCGCCGCCACCCTTCTCGTAATCGAGGTCGAGCCGTTCCATCAGGTCCTGGATGGTGATGTTCTTGAACAACGTTTCCCGGATGAGGTTCTCGGCCGTCGTGATCTGTTCCTCGTTCATATCCGAGAGAAGATGGCTCAGCAACTGCTTCGCCTTGTAGGGGACGAGGAGCATATTGACCTGCTGTGGGAGGAGGCTCTTGAACGAGGACATGAGGATGCTGAGTTCCCTTGTCGCCGGGTCTTCCTCCTGCTGGACGAGCATGTCGGTCTTTACGGCCTCGACAGGCCGCTTTTCCTGGTTCACCTCTTCCTTGATGATGCGACCGTCGCGCATGTGGATGATGCGGTCGGCATAGGCGAGGTGTTCCGGATTGTGCGTGACCATGATAATGGTCTGCTGGTCCACCTCGTTGAGGTCTTTAAGAATCTGGAGCACGTTCCGGGCCGATTCGCTGTCGAGGTTTCCGACCGGCTCGTCGGCGAGGATGATTTTCGGGTTGTTGATGAGGGCACGGGAAATGGCGACACGTTGCTTTTGTCCGCCGGAAAGCTGACTCGGGTACTTGTCGGCCTGTTCGAGGATACCGAATCGACGAAGGGATTGGATCCCGTCCTCGTTGCGGTCGGCCCGTCGTTTGCCACGGAAGGCCTGTGGGAGGCAGACATTGTCGAGAATGGTGAGCGAGGGAATGAGGTAGAACGCCTGGAATATGAGTCCTATTCCGGTCTGGTGGAGTTCAAGCATTTCCTTCTTCGTCATCTTCGAGAAGGCTTTGCCGTTGATCGTGATGTCGCCGTACGTCGGCTTCTGGAGGCCGGCGATGGAATAGAGAAGCGTTGACTTCCCACAGCCGGACGGGCCGTAGATGATGACGTACTCCCGTGGAAAAATCTGGAGGTTGGTTTCCTCGAGCGACCGGGTTTCGTTCGGTTTCCCCTGGTTATAGATGACCCGGAGCTTGTCGATGGAGATGAGCGGTTCCATGGTTCGTAGGTATGTTTGTATTCCTTGAAAATAGTATAGCACACTTTCTTGTTTTTTGCTTTCGGGATACAATGGGAGCCGTACATGCGGATTATGTTTTGGTCGGCTACCATGGATTTCTTACTTATCACCCTCCGTTTTTATGGCTGATCTTTCCTCGTTGCTCCGGATGTGGCGTGCCAAGCAGGCGTCCAAAGAAGGCATCGAACCGTATCGCGTGCTGACGAATGTCGCCCTCGACGGTATCGCTTCGCGCCGCCCGACGACATCGGACGAGCTTATGGAAGTGAAGGGGATCAAGGACGCGAAGTGCCGGCAGTACGGGAAGGAGATTTTGGAAATTGTTTCGCGCTCCGGTAGTGGCCCTGGAAACCTATCCTTTCCCGGTGTTCCGCGGGCTGAATCCATACCGGATGATGTTTCCGAGTCGTCGGCGGAATATCCTGTGGTGGCCGTTGATGAAACGCTTTCCGTGAGTCGGTTTCTTGACGGGCTCAATCTCGAACTCTCCGGCATGGCGGCCCGGGTCCGGGGCGAAGTCTCATCGGTGGACGAACGCGACCGGGTCGTGTATTTCTCGATCAAGGATGCGACGGACGACAGTCTACTGAATTGTCTCATGTTCCGATGGCAGTACGACGTGTCCGGAGTCCGGCTACGTGCCGGGGACGAGATTATCGTCGAAGGGGTGCCGGAAATCTGGAAGCCGATGGGCAAACTGTCGCTCAAGGTCGGGATGATCGAGGTGGCTGGGGAAGGAGCCTTGAAAAAGGCGTATGATGCGCTTTTCCGGCAGTTCGAATCCGAGGGCATTTTCGCTTCGGAGCGCAAGCGATCGCTTCCAGAATTTCCCGAGCGTATCGCACTCATCACATCCGAACAGGGCGCGGCGATTGGAGATTTCCTGACCAATCTCGGCCGACTCGGTATCAAGGTCGACCTGTATCCGTCGAGCGTGGAGGGAAAGCGGGCCGTACTGGAATTGTTGAAGGCGGTGACGTATTTCCGTGCGCATGCGAATCAATATGATTTGCTGGTCATGATTCGCGGCGGGGGAAGCATCGAGAGCCTGCAGGCATTCAATACCGAAGCGCTCGTCCGAGCGATTGCGGAATGTGAGATTCCGGTCCTCGCCGGTATCGGACATGAGAAGGACGTGACATTAGTGGCGCTCGCGGCCGACCTCATGGTGTCCACGCCGACTGCGGTCGCACGTACCATTCGGGAGCCGTGGGACAGAGCTCGTCAGACGCTCGTCCAAAGCGAACGAACCATCGTTTCCATTTACGAGGGGACGCTTTCCGAATCGTCCGATCGGCTCGGAAAAAGTGTCACGACTTTTCTTACCTTTCTTTCGGGCGTTTCCGAGCGGTTCGAACGGGCGACGAACGCGCTTCATTCGAAATTGTCGGTGCTTGAATATCGGTTACGCGAGTCGTCTGTGCTGATAGACGGTTCATCTCGTCGGATACTGGAAGGATGGAATATCGCCGCCAAGAATGTCCGGGAACGACTGTCTCGGGCCGAAGGCTCGCTCCGACAATACGACCCGAACCGGGTGCTTTCTCTCGGGTACGCCATTGTCCGGGCAGGAGGGAGGGTGCTCTCGAAGGTGGGCGATGTCGCTGTCGGTCAGGAGGTAGACATCAGATTGTCGGACGGAAGTGTTACGGCAGAGGTGAAAGAGTGTAAAATGAAAAGCGAAAAATGAAAAAGTATGTCGAAAAAGAACATTGTTATTTCCGGGAGCGCTTCGCTGCAAAAAGAAATGTTGAATTGGGTTAAATTTTGGGAGGAAAAGGACGCCGAAGTGCTCGCATGGCCGGTTAAGATTGAGGAAGTTGATTTTGACGTTGAATGGCCGAAGGTACATGATATCTTTTATAAGGCCATAGATAAAACGGATTTTTTGTTCGTCGCGAATGCCGGAAAAAACGGTATTGAGGGGTATGTCGGTCCGAATACGTTTGCAGAAATTTCGTTCGCTGTTGGTCTGAACTTCATCCGTAAACGGAAAATCAGGGTTATCCTTCAGAATATGCCAATGGACGAGTCGTCCTATGGGGAGGTGTTGCGGTTATGGATAAAAAACGGCTGGATGGAGATTTTCGATGAAAAGAGTGGCCTATGAAGCAATCAAACAATAAAACAATGTATCAATGTATCAATATAACCATGTAACCATACTACCGTATGTCACAGGAAAAAAAGCAGTCACTCGGGGAGTCGCTGAAGAAGTTGGAAGAGATCGTTACCTGGTTCGAAGAGCAGGAGGAAGTCGATGTGGAGGAGGGGCTTGCCAAGGTGAAGGAGGGAGCCGTTCTCGTAAAGGCTTCCCGCGAGAAGCTCAAGGAAGCCGAGAACGAGTTCGAGATCGTGAAGAAGGAGCTGGAAGGGGACGGGGAGTAGACAGAAGTGAGGAGTGTGGAGTGAGAAAAAGAGCGAAAAGAAGTTAATGCACAGAAGTCCTATGGATCCGAAATTTCCTTCGTTATCAAAGGAAACATCAGGAGAGGAAGTACAGTCAGATGGGGCTCATTTGGCTTTAGAGAAAGAAGGGAAGGCCCGGATGATTCGAGAGAAGATCTTAAATCGATTATCCGACGAAGAAATCGAACGTTTGAGTCATAGCGTAGAAGTGAATACGTCCGCTGATGCTTCCATGGACAACCCTGTTTTTCTTCTCCGTGGTGATAATTTTAAGAAAATCGTACGAGAAAGCGGAACAGATACGTTATTGGATTTGGGATCCGCCGATACATATATCAATAGCATCGAGACCGGTTTCAATTGCGCGAAAAATTTTGTATCTGATAAGGGTAGTATCGGTCTTTCGATGGTAGGTATCCATAAATATATCGGTATCGATCTTGGTATACGTACTACCGAGTGGAGGACCGCTGATCCTCAACAAACGATTGAGACCGACGGATTGGAATATCGATTTTTAAATGATGAGATTTTACACGCTCTTCATTCTTTGCCCGATGATTATGCCAATGCATGTATGATGGGCATAGAGAGCGGGACGGTTATTCATAAGGGGACTTGGGATTGGGCGGCCGGGGTGATTTCCGAATTGAAGCGAGTCGTTCCGGAAGGCGGATTCGTTTATACGGATTACGGGATTCTTGGAGACATCATTGAGTATGTCGAGCCGAAGCTGGCTCAAATTCGCAGCGCCGTACAACAGGGCAGGCATGAAGAACTGAATGAATATGAGATAAGGGATGACGATCCGTTTTTTTCGAATCTTGGTTCCGAGGGCTACGGATATGTTGTTAGCAACGAAGATCTTGGTTTTCGTATTTATCTCATGGCAAATAAGTGGGATGGCCGCAGTATTTATGATTGGAGCACTCAGTTGATCATTATAAATGCATCGAAAGAGAGAAATATACCGTCAAGTGAGCCGTTGCTGTCCTCGTGAAGGAAAGCCGCGAGAAGCTCAAGGAAGCCGAGAACGAGTTCGAGATCGTGAAGAAGGAATTGGAGGGGGATGGGTCGGGGCAGTAGACAGAAGTGAGAAGTGAGAAATTTCGGTAGACTCATACAAACTATTGGTTGAATATCCCGCCAGTCTTCGGACGAGGGCGGGATATTGTTACCTGCTGATTTCTCAAATATTGTGATGACTGAACATGCTATAAATGATGATCTTATACCATTTCTAAGAAACCGGCTCCCTCTGTCTCCGCGAGAATTTGCGTCTTCGGAAATCCGTGGCGGTCCAGGTCTGTGCTCTATAAATCCTGGTCACCGTCGTTCGCGAACGACGTGACTGGATTGCCACGCCCGAATACGGGCTCGCAAAGACATCTGTATAGGGAATGTATTATTTTGAAATGGTATTATTCAATCATTCTCACTTCTTGCTGCCGACTTCCTCAACTCGTTAACCCGCGAACTCGTTAACCAGCTATCTGTTCCCGCTCCTTACTCCTTACTACGTTCTACTTGCTACTGACTGCATCCCGCTCCTCGCTCCTTACTGCTGGCTGTTTATTCCCGCTCCCCGTATGCTATACTAGAGCAATCAATGAAAGGAAAAAATATGTCACATTATTCAAAGGATATTTCCATAGTCGTCGGCGGAGCGGCCGGGCAGGGGATACAGACGGTCGAGGCGGCGCTCATGCGGATTTTGAAGGATGCCGGGTATGGCGTGTTCGCCTGCAAGGAATATATGTCGCGTGTGCGGGGCGGAAGCAACTCGGTCGAGATTCGACTTTCCTCCAATAAGGAACCGAGAAAGGCATACGTGCGACGCATCGATTTCCTCTTCGCGCTCGATGCTCCGGCACTCGAACACCTGCGGTGGCGGATCGGTGAGGGAACGACGGTGTTTGCCGAGAAGACGGATGGGGAAAATGTCGGACGCAGGTTCGTGAACACCCCGCTGATACGGTTCGCGACGGAAGCAGGCGGGAGTCCTCTTTATGCGAATTCCGTCGCGCTCGGAGTGATTCTCGGCGTGCTCGGCGTCGCATCGGAGGGAGCGGAAACGTTCCTAAAGAAAGCCTTCACCCGAAAGGGTGATGATATCGTCGCAAAGAATATCACGGCCCTGATGATGGGATATGATTTCGGCCGACATACCGCTTATGCGGAAGGCATCGAGGTCCTCTTGTCTCCCGAGGAGGGCCGAAAAGATGATTTATTGCTTGATGGGACGACCGCACTCGGTATCGGCGCTTTGGCTGCCGGATGTGATTTTATTTCCTCCTACCCGATGTCTCCCGGCACCGGTGTGCTTGCGTTTTTGGCACAGCACTCGAAACGGTGCGAGGTCGTCGTCGATCAGGCAGAGGACGAGATTTCGGCCATCAATGCCGGGCTCGGGGCATCGTACGCCGGTGCGAGAGCTCTGGTCACGACGTCGGGTGGCGGGTTCGACCTGATGCAAGAAGGCGTGAGTCTGTCCGGCATGATCGAGACCCCGATTGTCATCCATATCGGCCAGCGACCGGGACCGGCGACGGGGTTGCCGACACGGACGGAACAAGGGGACCTCAACCTCGCGCTCTATGCCGGGCATGGGGAGTTTGTGCGGGCTATCTATGCGCCGGGAACGCCGGCCGAGGCGATCGCGGTGATGGAACGCGCGTTCGATGTCGCCGATGAATATCAGATTCCGACCTTCGTGCTCTCCGATCAGTATTTTCTCGACGCGATCGAGCCGATCGACGTAACGGATGTTCCGCGCCTGCCTGTTAAACGGCACATCGTAAAGACAGAGTCGGGATATCTTCGTTATGCTCTGACTAAGGACGGCCTGTCTCCACGTGGCGTTCCGGGATACGGCGAGGGACTCGTGTGCGTCGATTCGGATGAGCATGATGAGAGCGGACACATAACCGAGAGTTTCGAGACGCGCCGGGCGATGATGGACAAGCGGTTCAGGAGACTCGAAACGCTTCGTGAAAAGGCGATGATGCCGAACGAACTCGATAATTTCAAGGAATCGGAAACGGCAGTCGTTTCCTGGGGATCGAATGGTGGCGTTCTTGAGGAATCACTCGGCAAGCTTGGGAGCAAACGGCTTGGCGGACTGCATTTCGCCCAGGTATTTCCGATCAATCCGGAGGTGAAACGTCGGCTCGAAGGGAAGAAAATCGTCGTCGTCGAGAACAACCACGTCGGGCAGTTCGCCGACCTGCTTTCGCGTGAACTTGGGGTGACGGTGTCGCGGCATATTCTCAAATCGACCGGCGAACCGTTCTGTGTCGAGGAACTCATGGAAGAACTGAAGTCCGAAGCCTAAGAGTGGTAGCAAGTAGGCAGTAGAACGCAGTAAGGCTCCGCTTATTCGGACTTTCGAACGTACGGACTTGATAAACTTTCGACTTTTTCACTTTTGACTCACAATCCTATGTTTTCCTTCGATATGCCACAAGAGACCGATGTCGCCTGGTGTCCCGGCTGCGGGAACTTCCCGCTCCTCACCATCCTCAAGAACGCGCTTCGCGAACTCGGCAAACTGCCGGAAGAGACCGTGATCGCGTCCGGTATCGGCCAGGCGGCCAAGATGCCACAGTATGTCGACGCGCATATGTTCAACGGTCTGCATGGCCGTTCGCTTCCGGTCGCGATGGGTATCAAGCTCGCGAATAGGAACCTGACCGTCATCGCGGAATCCGGCGATGGCGACATCTACGGCGAGGGCGGGAACCATCTCTTGCACGTCGCACGTCGTAATCCGGATATCACCGTCCTCGTGCACAACAATATGGTGTACGGCCTCACGAAGGGCCAGGCCTCGCCGACCTCGGAAGAGGGAATGAAGAATCCGCTCCAGCCGGACGGGGTCATCGTCGAACCGTTCAATCCGATGGCGGTGGCGCTGTCTGTGGATGTGCCGTTCATCGCACGCGCGAACGTGGGTGATCCGAATCATGCCAAGGAAATCATCAAGCAGGCCATATCGTTTAAGGGATTTTCGGTCGTGGATCTCTTCGTGCCGTGTGTGGTCTTCAACAAGACGAATACCTACCAGTGGTTCAAGGAACACACGTATCCTATTCCCGAATCACATGATCCATCCGATCGAGTCGCTGCGTTTCAGTACGCGCTCGAGACCGACAAACTTCCGCTCGGCATTCTGTATAAAAACGACTCCCGCGAGCTCTATGAGGACCGTCTCGGCATCACCGACACCCCGCTCTACCAGCGCGATTTTTCCGAAGCAGCCTTTCAGGAGGTCCTGGCGGGGTATCGATAAACCAAGAAAGACGTCTTTGAATATCCGACCAAAGAATATCATAATATCGAATAGTCTTGACTATTCGATATTTTACTGTCGAATGGTCGGGTTCCGGCTTCAATATTTTTGGCTACCTCTCCTCGTGGGAGAGGGTTGGGGTGAGGGTGTATATTCGAGTATATATAATGAAAATCAGTTGACGGTGACCTGAATGGGTGCTACTTTCAGAGAAGATTTGTTGTTTATCAAACCAAGAAAACGGAGGGAAATATGTGTACACATAATGAAAGCGCCAGTGAACGGTATATGAACTGGCTTTCCTTTTGTAGAGCCGCCGGTTTACCACTTACGATCGGACGTGAGAGGATAACCGAGGATAAGTCCGACGAGTTGATCGCAACGATAACGTATACGGATGAGGGCGTCATCGTTGAACGTCATGATGATGGGGCCGTATCGGATGTCTTGAATGAGAATGGTGAAGCATGTACGATCAAATACGCCTCCGCTCCCGGCTCCGAATTTATCGGTCATGTAAGGTTAAATCCTGAAGGTGCCGAAGTCACCACATATGACCGCGAACGGTTCAAAGATCTTACTGGCCGGTATCCCAAAGAGACCTGATACTTCTTTAATAAAAAGTTCCCATCAATAGTGGGAACTTTCTTTTATTCAGAACGAGACTTTCTACTTCGCCACTGCCCACAGAGTCTCGAAGATGCTTTTGAAACTTGAGTGAATCGCCTGGCTATCAATAATAAAGGCGAACTTTTCCTTGTAGGAAATTATGGCTATCTTGTTCTTTTCATAAATAAGCATCTCGATGTCGATCTTGAACAGTCCTGGCGGAAGGAATTTCGCCTGACGCAAGTGTTGGACGCTTTTTCCCGAGAACGCGCGCATCTGTTCGTTGTCCGGCATCAGCGTCCGAGAAAGGATTTTCTGCCTGATCCGTTCCGGCCGATACGTTTTCTCGAAGAACTCGTCGCCGAAGTCCGAAAAGTATGATTCCGAGAACATCATCAGTATTTCTTTTCCGGGGAATTCCAGGGTCTGCATAAGGACTTCCTTGATTCCTTCCTCGCCCTCGAAATAGCGGATTTCCGGTTTGTTGTCGATGAGATTCGTGAATGCGAGAAGTTGAGGGATGATGTCCGATATTTCCTTTTTTCGTTCTTCCATAATCCTCTCAAGGTCTCTCGGATCTTCTGCGAAGTAAAGGGTCTTTCCGCCTTTCTTGATGGCACTGACCAGGCCCTTCTTCATCAAGTTGTCCAGGGAAAGATAGACTGTGGTTCGTTTGATAACGGACTTGAGGGCGATACGACTGACCGAGGTTTGACCCAATTCGAGCGCAGCGAGATATATCTTCGCCTCGTTCTCGTTTAGCCCGGCGCTTTGGAGTTGTTTATGGAGCATAAAGAAAGATTATCATGTCTTGTCATCAGAAATGGCGACAAAATAAGTATAGCATATATTCATTTTAATGGCAATAATAAAGCATAATTATTGATATATGCATTCTTCATAATGAAATTATTGGCATTACTAGTGACAAAAAATTGATTCGGCGTTATACTATTCCGTTACGATGCGTTGACAAGTCTAAACGCAATAGGAACGTTCCTTCATAATTTCAATACCAACCAAATCAAAACAAAGGGAAAATCATGAAATACATAGTTATGGCGATAGCGTTGTTGATGGGACTGGCGATTGAATGTCAGGCGGCCGAAGTCACCGTCAGTCAGGCGGTACTGTCCGATTACGTCAACAAGTCGGGAAGTCATGGTGGCGTC
Source organism: Candidatus Moraniibacteriota bacterium (assembly GCA_037139695.1). Taxonomy (GTDB): domain Bacteria; phylum Patescibacteriota; class Minisyncoccia; order Moranbacterales; family UBA1568; genus JAAXTX01. The sequence continues at coordinate 11,536 of JBAXFX010000026.1, forward strand.
CCTATCGAACAGTCGATGGTTAGTCTCGGTGCGAACGGATATTACGGTTGCATCTGGAACAATATCGATCTTGAGAAACGGGTCGTCAGCGAAACTGACTATGTTATCGGAAAACGGGTAACCGTCGACCATACGTACGGCAGATTTTCCGCCGACCTAAGCATCCAACGCTGGTGCGTAGCGGGATCATCCGAGAATATGCTCGAACTGGTCCTGAAACAAAATGGCCCCGTATGCGGTTCCGTGATATGGACCAAGCAGGTCACGACCGGGATAGCTTCCGGAAAGAACCGACTGTATGTCGAACTTGGCAAGCAGGCTGTCTTCGAAGGGCTGACTGTGACACCATCGATAGCGATCGCGTATCTCGACGGTTTCTACGCGACCAACGGGTGGGCACATGTGACGGGAAGAGTGCGGGCGGAGTACCCTGTGAGCGGAAATATCTCGTTCATCGCGCAGGGGAATATCCAGCACGGCCTCCTACACAAGAAAGACGACCTGATCTACGGCAGCGTGGGTATGAAACTCCTGCTGTAAAGTTGTTTCAAACGAAGGGCGGGAACATCGTTTCCCGCCTCCAATATCTCAAATCGCCATAGTGGCGGAAAAGACGAGGAGTGAGACATGAACGACAAAATGAAGCAGACATATGATGCTATCAGTGCCGAATACGCGAGAGCGACCGCGACCGATCCGAACAAGCGGTACGTACAGTATCCCGAATCACTGCGACTCTGCGGTGATCTTCGAGGGAAAAGCGTCTTCGATATCGGATGCGCGAACGGAAAGTTCACGAGGATGATGAAGCTGGCCGGGGCAAGCGATGTGACAGGGTATGATCCGTCGCGCAGGGAGCTGGATGATGCCCGGTACGAAGAGTCGCAAAATTCTCAGGGTATCGAATATATCACTGATTATTCGGAATTGTCTGTCGGAAAACGATTCGATATCGTGGCCGCGATAATGGTCATACCGGCGGTGGAACCGGAACAGCTGGAGGAACTCTTCGGTCATGCTGGAAGGTTTCTTGCAGAAGACGGAGTGTTCGTCGCCCTAACACTGAATCCGGATTTTAGACGGTTCGGAACGGTTGTGAACTGCAGACAATTTTTCAAAAGACCCGATGGTAGGATCGACATCGATTTTCTCAATGAGAACGGTCGGACGTACCTGTCCATCGTCGATGCCGATTTTTCCAAGCAGGACGTGGAATGTGCCGCGCGGGGAGCTGGCTTCACGGACGTGTGTTGGGAGCCGTTGAAGATAGACCCGGCAGGTATCGAGCGATACGGAGTCGACTATTGGGCGGGGTATGAAGAAGACTGCCCGTATATCGGGCTCACCGCGAAAAAGTGACTGGTTATGGTTTGAAGCAGAAGAAATGAACCATTTCTTCTGCTTTTTTCATTCGAAGCCAAGTCGATCTTCGTCTCTTCGGTCATGCGGTCGGGGGACCATGGGGGGGTCGAAAACTCGCCTTTCCAGCCACCTCTCCCAATGGGAGAGGGCAGGGGTGAGGGTTGATGCTGAAAGGACTATATAGTGAGTCTGTAAAAGTAGTGGCGCTTCTCGGAATGGAAAAAGACCCGCTTCCAGAAACCGTATATCATTTCTTAAACCCCTCTAAATATTCCGGCAGCTTGAGAATCCATTGGGCCTGTTGGGGATAGAACAAAAATCGTTCGACGTCTTTGACCGCTAGTGGGAGATCGCTTTTTTTGGCTTGCGCATCCAAAAAGTCAATCAACTCGGTGCGGTTGCCGATTGCGACGCCCTTTTCTTTAAAAATCGCATAGTTTGGTTCAAGATTTTTCTGGCTCAAAAACCAGACCAGATCATAGAAATCACGCCCTTTTTGATAGGGACGAAAAAGAATGGCAATGACTTTTTGGGCAAAAAGCGTTTCTAGGGTGTTGACAAGCATCGGAAAGCGCTCATTGAAACTGTCAGAAAACTTTGTTTCTGTTTTGATATTTGTAGAGGGGGCAAAATCGATTTCAAATTTGATCAAAATCTTTTCATCCTTCGGCACGCTGAGTCCGAACTCACGTAATACATTTTTAAACTTGAAAAATACGATGTGGATATTCTCCGTGGTTTTCGTCCTTGTATCCACTTGGAAGCCTTGTAGCTCTAGCTGTCTGCTAATCTTCTTGGCTAATGTGTCCACATCAAAGCCAGCTTTTTTGAGTAAATCAAAATCCAAGTCTTCCGAAAAACGATCGATGCCATGTGCAAAACGTAGGCATGTGCCGCCTAAAAATGATAAATGGTCGTTGAATTCGCTGAGTGAGAGCGCTTTGAGAATGTGCGTTTGGAGATATTCGAGCAAGATATTGCGGTCTTGCCAAGGAATATTTCTTTCTCGGGCGTATTGTTTGAAAAAATCTTTGTTAGGAAGCATAGTATTGGATAAACGCACGAGTGAGGAATACGGTCTTTTTGTTCTGAAACGCTTTGGCAAAAGAAAGTAATTTTTTGGCATCGTAGGGAAAATCTTCACTAAACCGGTAGCCTTGAAATTGTCCCAACGCTCCAGTGAGGATGTCGCGGTTGAGATAGAAAAAATCAACAAGAGCCTTTTCTGGCAGGGCGATATTAAAAGAGATCTTGCCGTTCTTTTGGGTCTCATATCCGCCAAATGCCTCCTTTTTGATTTTTTGATACTTGAAAAGGCCTTGAGGCGTTTCGAATTGTTTTGTTTTCCGGGTGGTTACGGAGGTTACCGTGAATACGGCCTCGGGAATGATTCCGTAGAAGCCGAGAGCCATTTCTAAACTTACATATGATGGCGGATAGATTTTGGTAGCAAAAGTCATCGAATCATTTTTTCTCGCCTCTTCGGTGGTAATGTAGAGCCCTCGCCTCAGCATAACCAGATGGCCTTTTTTGAGCCAGTTTTTTAAGTTGAGGAGTGTTGTTTTGGTAAAACGAGTGCCTAAAATAAGCCGTAATTCCTTCGTTTCGAAATAGGGTAATTCCTCGATAGCCTTTGTGAATTCGAAAAAGTTCATTTCTTTTATAGATATTATTATATCAATAAAGGAATTGTATCATTACGAGTTACGTTTGTCAATAACACTGTTTTATGCCGTGGTATCGTGAAGTATTGAAAATAGTCCACAAAGGGTTAGCCTTTAAAAGAAAGCTGAGTCTAAGTATCTATCTCAAATCTCATGTCGAGCTGTAAATCCGAAAATTTCGTTTGAG
>JBAXFX010000027.1:0-14739 GCA_037139695.1 Candidatus Moraniibacteriota bacterium
CCATGCCATTCCATTTTCAGATCCTCGGGGCAGAGCCCCGAGGTATCTTACGAATCAATATTCCCGAAGCATCTTCACCAGGAGCCGTACCGGCGCGCCGGCCGCACCCTTGGCGAGAAATTCATCCTCGACCGCAGTCATGCGCGGCGCGATATCGAGATGGATCCATGGGTATCCTTCCGCGAACTGTTTGAGGAACGCTGCCGCCGTGATAGTCCCACCCCACCGTGAACGACCGGTATTCGACACGTCGCCGAACGTTCCCTGTATCTCGGCATCATATTCCTCCCGCAAGGGAAGTGGCCAGACGAAATCCCCGTTCTCTTCTCCCTAGCCCCGAAACCGACGTCCCATCTCCTCGTCTTGCGTAACAAAGGCCAATGCCCGCTCCCCGAGCGCGACCATCGCTGCATCGACAGGCGTTTTCTTCCCCTTCCCGAGTACGGTGAACTTCATAGGATATCCTGATCAATGATGCCGTCATTGTACCTGGAAACACGATAAAAAGGCAAAAAGAAACTTGTTTTGCAGGAGCAGAGTTCTACCCTGCTCCGTAACGGTTACCTCCTTTGCCAAGCCGAAGACTTTGCCACACTGAATGTATAGCCGTGGTCGTAAAACACATGGTTCAGGGTACAACCCTGAACCTGCAAAGACAGTATTCTCCTCTTTTCTAGCGGCTCCGGGCGGGGCGATGTACAATGGAATTGATGATTCAACGTTATTGAAAGAAACCGTATGAAACTCCCCAAAACTCGAAAGGGAAAGATTTTCATGACGATATTCGCCTTACTCGCGATCTTCATCCTTTGGGAATGGCTCAAACCCGTTCCGATGAATGCGGACTGGAAGCCGGATGTCGCGGTCATGTCCTCTGCGGAAATCGTTGGCGATACCATCACCGTCCACAACGTGCGGAACTTCCGTTACGCCGACGAGGAAACGCCGAGTGTCATCGATTACTACGACCAAACCTACGACCTTTCCAAACTGACCGGGATGCGGTTCGTCGCGGAACCGTTCTCGGAATCCAAGAATGCCGCCCACACGTTTTTCAGTTACGAATTTTCCGACGGCAAGTATCTCACGATAAGCGTCGAGGCGCGCAAGCGCGTCGGCCAGGACTACGACGTATTCCGCGGACTGCTTCGGACGTATCCGCTCATCTATGTCGCGACCGACGAACGCGACGCGGTCATGGTCCGCGCCAATGTCCGTAAACATGAGGTCTATCTGTATCCGGTAAAAGCCACGCCGGAAAAAGCCCGTGCCATGCTCCTCGACATGCTGACGACGATGAACGACCTTGCCATCCATCCCCGCTGGTACAATACCCTTACTGCCAACTGTACCTCGCTCCTGGCGGGCCATGTCAACCATGTGACCCCGTATCGACTTCCTTTTTGGTCATGGCAATTCCTCTTCACAGGACATGCCGACGAACTCGCACTTTCGTCCGGCCTCCTCGCCACGGACCTGTCCATCGATGATGCCCGGGCGAAATATGACATCACCGCCGTCTCACGCGCCATCGGCGACGTCGAAAATTATTCCGACCTTATCCGGCAGGGACAGGGAAAGTGATTCATCCTCTTCGAAGAGACTCCTCTTGATCTTTCTAGAAGTATTCAATGGAATGGATTCTCCCTTTCGCAAAGGGAGTACCCGGTACTCCGGGGGAGGGATTTATTCAGCACATCCTTACTTTTCTAAATGCCCTTCATCGCGTCGTTTCGACGATAACATCTATCACGGAAACAAGGTTTCGCATGATATCCGTATTGGTAAAACGAATAACTTTTAATCCCTGACTTTCCAAAAACACTGTTCGTTCGCGGTCTTCCGGAATAATTTCTCCGGATTCATAATGTTGTCCACCATCCACCTCGAGTGCCAGCTTTTTCGCAGGACAATAAAAATCGACAATGTATTTCCCGATCGGTTTTTGTCGATAAAATCTTGCTCCATTCACCTGATTTCTTCGTATCCGACTCCACAATAAGACTTCGGACTCTGTCATATTCTTTCGAAGCTTTCTGGAGTTATTTTTCAGATATGGTTCGTATGGCTGGATCATAAGATTTTATTAAAAATCCCTCCCTTCGAGGACTCAGTACTCCCTTTGCAAAAGGGAGAACCCGACATACAAAGATTTCAGAATCATACCCACAAACCGTTCCAATTCAAGAATTACAAAATTGAAAAATTAAAAATTTCGCCAATAATCACTCTTCCCCGAATTTCACGTACCGACGGCCCTTGAGGCGCTCCGGGAGAAAGTCCTGCTTGGCATCATCGGGATTCTCGAAATCCGGAGTATATTTGTATCCCTTGCCGTAACCGACTTCCTTCATGAGTTTCGTCGGGGCGTTGCGCAGATGGATCGGCACCGGGTCGTTCGGCAGTTCGCGGATATCGTCTTTCACCTTGCCGTAGCCCACATACAGCGCGTTGGATTTTTTGGACTTGGCGAGATACACGACCGCCTGTGCGAGCGCGAGTTCGCACTCCGGCATGCCGATATACTGACACGTCTGATACGCCGCCACGACTTGTGGGAGTGCGAACGAATTGGCGAGTCCAACATCCTCGGACGCGAAGCGCACGAGCCGTCGCGCGACATAGAGCGGGTCCTCCCCCGCTTCGAGCATCCGCCCGAGCCAGTAGAGTGCGGCATCCGCATCGCTCCCGCGAAGCGACTTGTGCAGAGCCGAGATGATATTGTAGTGTTCCTCACCGGTCTTGTCGTAGAGCAGGTTCGGCCGCTGCAGGATCTCCTTGACCGTCTCTCCCGCGACCTGCGCTGATTCGGACGCGGCCGCCTCAAGCGTGCCGAGTGCCATACGCGCGTCACCCCCGGCGAAACGCACGATGAGCGCCACCGCCTCGTCGCTTACCTCGATACCGCGCCCGCCGAGTCCGCGGTCGGCATCGACGAGTGACGTCCGTACGATTTCTTCGATCGCTTCGTCCGACAATTTCTCCAGGATAAACACGCGTGCCCGCGACAAAAGCGCCGCGTTCACCTCGAAACTCGGATTCTCGGTCGTCGCGCCGATAAGCGTCACGGTACCGTGCTCCACGTGCGGCAAGAGGGCGTCTTGTTGCGACTTGTTCCACCGGTGGATCTCGTCGAGAAAAAGAATTGTTCGTTTTCCTTCGGCACGTGATTTCTCGGCGGCAGCGATCACATCGCGCAGTTCCTTGATCCCACTCGTCACCGCCGAAAGCGCGAGGAACTCCGCCTTGGTCTCGCGCGCGATGATCGTCGCGAGCGTGGTCTTACCACTGCCTGGCGGACCCCATAAAATAATCGACGGCACCGCATCCGACGCAATTGCCTTGCGCAAAAACGTCCCTTCGCCGACAAGCGAAGACTGCCCCAAAAATTCCGCAAGTGTCCGCGGCCGCATCCTGTCAGCGAGTGGCATGGTCTGATTTCGTTTCACGTCTTTTCGCATAATAGATTCGACCTTTTCATCCGCTCGTCGAACAATTCCTTGATTTTTCCATTTTCGCACTAAAAAAACCGCTTGTAAAGGGGATTTTTTTCGGGCATTTCGAAGTTCGAGAAAAGTCGATAAGAAATCGGCAAGACTGGTCAGTGAATGATTCGCCACAAGGAAGTCGCGAGGGACATGAGGCGGGAAACGTTCCCTGCCAAGAGGAACGCAATCGCGCCATAGACGGCGATATTGACCGGCATCGAATCGGAGAAGAGCTTGAGCGCGCTTCCGAGGGCGATACTCGGGCGGAACGGCTTGCCATGAAAATTGACGACCGCGTATACCTCGTCGAGTATGAGGTGAACGAGATATCCGGCGGTAATGGCCGTACCGAGAATAAACGCATCCGCGTCGCCGAAGGAATATCGCGAGGCGAGGAAGAACGTCACAAGGCCGGACAGGAGCGCCGCCGGAATCGAATGCGCCATCCCGCGATGCCTGGTAATACGCTGGAATATCGCCCCGACCACGATCCAGACGAACGCCGTCACCCCGAGCGCGCGAAGTACCGCGCCCTGCCATCCAAGCGATGCCTGTCTGAAAAACGAGAGGAACGCGAGCACGCCCGACACGAGCGAAAGCGCCCCGAACGTTACATGAAACGGTACTCCCGAATCGCTGTCGATATCCGGCAGCACCGACCCGAGCGTTGCCAAGGCGAAGGTCGCCACCAAAAGCCCCGGCCCGTCCGAAATCGAGGTCGTGATGATACCGATCGCACCGAGAATGCCGAGTGCGATCCCGAACGAGACATGGGTCCTAAAGTCGGCCATACGATATATCACTGAAAAATCCCCCTTCATCGTACACCTTTTCGCGACCCGAAAAAAGAATCGTCACCCGAGGCGCTTCATCGACGCTGGAATTTCTGCTACAATGGGAACTGTCGTTAATCAACATAAGAAACCGACCGTATGAAGGATATCCAGGAGGTCTTTAATGAAGTTCAGGAACTAAAGCAGACCAAGAAGGAGATCGGCCGCGAATACCGCGACATCCTCGCGCAAGACGAGGACTATCAGGAGCTGAAGGAAGAGGCGGAAAAGCTCCGTGACAAGAAGAAAGCCCGGGAATCGAGCGCACAGGCCGGCATGGGACGGCGCTGGGAGGAATTCGAGCGTGCCTCGGCCGAGATCGCCGAACTTGAACAGATGATGACCGACATCGCGATGACGAACCTGATGGACGGCAAGAGTATTGCCCTCAAGGACAAGTACGATACGGAATACGAACCGTCCTACAAGATCACGTTCAAGAAGATCGCCTGACGACACGATCCGGTTAAGAAAAGGCGGACCACACGGTCCGCTTTTTATGTTCCGTTCCCGATGCCCTCACGACTCATGTGCCACGTCGATATCCTATCCCTTATCCGTCCCCACAAATCCGTCCAGGGCACGGGCCACCTTCGTCCTGATCTCGGTTTTCTTTGACTCGTCAAGTTTCATACAACCACCGATAAGCAGGCTCTTGGTCCGTATGCCGCAAAACTCGAGCGTGTCGGACGTCGTCACGCGAAGCGAACGGCCGAGCCGCGCGATATACTGATAGACCGCCGGACCTCCGGAGGTCGTGATCACCAGGGCGCGCTTCCCCTTGAGGAGTCCTTCCGGAAACCCGTTCTCCCGATACCGGAACGCGAATCCGCTCGCGAACACCCGGTCATAGAACCCCTTGAGCACCGCCGGCACATTGCTCCACCACGTTGGATAGATGAAAACAAACTCCCGTTCGGCGAGGATCTTCTCCTGAAGTTCCTTCAGCTTCGGATCGGTCGTCGACATCCCCCGGCTGGCCATTTCCTCGGCGCGCAGCACCGGATCGAATCCGATACCGTACAGATCCAGAACCTCATACGGCTTTCCCTTCCCCGCAAGCCACTCTTCCGCCGTCTTCAGTACTTCCCCGCAATGCCCTGCCTTGTTGAAATGCGCGTAGATGATCAACATAATTTTTGGTTACGTATTATTTCCTGTTTCCGGTTACTGATTCTTCATCACCGGTTACCGATTCCTGTTTTCTGTTTATCACTATCTGTTCTCTGCTCCCTCCCCGATTCTCCGTAATGCCTCCGCTGCGGCCGACAGGTCTTCGGCCAAGGGGCTCTCCGACCATCGGTCGAGTATCGCCGCGATCACCTTCAACTGATACGCGATAGTCTTCTCTTTCGACACGTGGAACCGGGAGAACACCTCGTCCCCGTACCGGGCATGATCGTCGATAAGCTCCGTGACATTGGAAAGCACGTCCGCAGACTTCACCAGAAGCGAGTCATACGAAAAATGCTCGATATGTCCGAACGCCTCGGCCTTCCGCTCTTCCCACGACAGGCTCTTGTCCGCTTCCGTCACCGAGAGTACCAGCATGGCAACGGCATCCCCGAACCGTTCGACGATCATATCCGCGGTCACTTTCTTTTCCGGCACGCTGTCCTCGATGGTGTCGTGCAGTATCCCCGCGACTACGGTGTCCTCCGATGCGCCCGCCAAAGACAGGATAATGCCCACGGTCAGCGGGTGAGTGATGTATGGAATCTCCTTCCCCTTGCGTAACTGCTGCTGATAGTGATTGTGGGTCTTCGCGGCAAATTTAATCGCCTTCTGGATATTTTTCGTGTAGATCATACCGTGGTCGTTTACTATCATATCTTCAGTATATTCCCATTTCACCAAAGTACGCCAATTATTCAGTTTGACCGTCGCAAAAACAAGAATGTTTCGATTACCGCAAAGAACAGGCGCCCCATAGCCCGAGTCCAGCGTCTTTGGCGGACTGCTCGGTCTCGGCAAACCAGTCCTGGTGAAGAATATCCGGCGGATACGGGGTGGCATACGCAAAACCGAGACGGACCAAATCGAGATTCACGAAGGTGTCACCCACATAAACATAGCGAAGCAATCGGCCATACTGATCGCGATCATTCGTGTCTTTCTCGAGTCGGACCGTCTTCCCTTCCACGAGACGCTTATTCTCGTCAGACGCTTCCTTGCCAAAACACTGAACCGACTTTTCGGGATCGACCGTCTCCGGCGTATCCATGCCGATATAGCGGACCCGTTCCCCACCCTCGATTTCTATCGTATCCCCGTCGATCACCCGTGCGACTCCGTATTCCCCGACGAACGAATCCTCCGGCTGTCGCCTGCCATTCGTATTTTGAGGATCAATTATCGTTCCCGTCCCCGACATTCGACGTTCGACTCCATGACGATCGATTTCATTCACTTTTCCCCGCCACAAACCGATTCCGATCCCGACGGACAGGACCAGTAACCCAACGACAATAGAGATCCAGACACTTCGTCTCATAACCAAAACCAAAACGTTTCAGATCCTATTCGAGTTTCAATACTGCATCGCCCATATTTATACACATAACACCATGAAAGAGTACTGTTATCCCGGGCTCATGACTGGCGTATGCCGGTTGACCCGGGATCCACGGAATACTCCTACACGTCCAGTGCTCTTTCATACGGTGATATCTATAACACTAAATCGATTTAATCAATGGCAGCTTCCCTCTATTGTCATTCCCGCGAAGCTTGTCCCAGACTTGATCGTGGATCGGGTATCTTAACGGAAGAATATACAACAGATGTGTTTGATTCGATATTAGACGGGCTTTGTCGTGTGATTCTTCTCTTTCCACCCCTGCGAATCCCCGTATGTGGCGAAACCGTCATAGAGCCGATGTGGCGCGAGAGGACGGCTGACCGACTTGATCGGACACCAATAGAGTTCGGTCCGCGCGCCGATCTCGACGAAGTATGCGAACAGTCCGTTCAGGTAACTGCAATACCAACAATTCATCCGCTGCACCGGCCCCAGATACCGCAGGTGTCGCCGTTCGAACACGACATAATCCGAACGATTGACGACTGGCACCCCGTACAAGGGGAACGCCACCTGATTATACAGCGTCACAAAGACGTCCATGAGGACGGCGGGGAAGAGAACGGCATAGATGAACGGAATCGACAGGCAGTGCTTGATATACCGCACGACGTCGAAATTTTTCATGAAGTCGCTGAAAGGACCTTCCATTTCCTGTATATTTTCCGGCATATTCAGACGCGTCAGATAGTGCATGATACTGCGGAATGCTTCACCCGCATTGGTCCAGTATACGAGAAATTTCGATGATACGCCATAGCGCGTAGTAACATAATCTGACGACCGCATTATTATGTCACTTCTTTCTTCAAAATTCCTGGCGATTTTCACATTTCTCAAACCGCATATTCTCTCCGTGAAACTCGCTTCGGCTGTTTTAAAAAGTCAGGTATACTAAGTTACTTCAGAAAATGAAAATAAAACTTGTCAAAATGAGCGAATATAATTTTACAAGCAAACTACATATTCCAGTTTTCAATGTAACTTAGAATAATACCGAATCGACCAACGCCGTGACGTTCAGTGAGGTTACGGAAATAAAAAAGAGCCGTCATAGCGACCGGCTCCATTCTTTTCATTCCCATTCCAGGGCTGTCTGCTCTGATTCGACGATGATATTGCCTGGGATATTCCCATAGATAGCCGTCAGCACGAGCGCCATCGCGAAGATGAACAACGCTGCAAGAGCAATCGAATATGCCGTAAGGGCCAATCCGAACGGATGAAGTTCGCGCATCGCGACCAAAGACAACCCTATCGCCGAGGCCGAGACCCATGGCACGGATGCCATAAAACGGCTGAACCGGCATCTGCCATCGCCTAGGACGCGAACTGACGACGGCGAGAACAGGGTAAATATGGCACCGGTTAGAAAGAGAGCGGTAAACTCAACGGCTTCCGCCAGCTGGTCCGGGCGCAACGAGAGAAACTCGCCAACCGAACCGACATCTGCGAGCCCGGTACATGAAAGCCGGATGAATGCCCACATGACAAGCGACAATCCTGAAAGGACGATCGCAAAGAAACGTATGTTGATTTTCCGATACATGATATCCGACCTCCGACCGGTGATGGTTAATGGATGGTAATGAGCGATGCGCTCTTTCGGCATCATTCTTGCACCGATTCCGACTGTTGTAAAGCCTCTTTCGATTCAATCTGACATCCACTTCCCTGCGCCTCCATCCAACCCCATACTCTGGCGATGAACCAGTCGGAAGCCCCCTTCGCTTACTCCATCCAGCTCTCTCTAAGGACCATCCTCGGATGTTCAAGAAATCGTCTACCGACCGAACGACAAGCCTGCTTGCGCCTGTTTTTTGAGTTTTCGGATACGACGACGGACAGTAGCCTGGGCACGCCGAACCATCCGACTCCGCTTTACCGCGTTCTTGCCGAAACTGTTGTGGGGTAATTTCAAATCGACGTCCTCAAAATGATCCAGTACCCACTGCGCATAGGTATTACTGTTGATGCCGATCAGGGAATACCTATCCCGATACGGGTAACGCTCTCCGCTCGTCTTGATGAAATCGATCATTTCCTTCGCTCGGTCACCCTCGACCTTTCCCAAAAGTTTTCCTTTCCAGAGCGGCTCCTTGCGGATGAACGGCAGTATCTCGATACCGCTCCAGGTCGGAAAATGATTCACATGCAGATAGGCCCGGTCAGGCGATTCTTCGCTACGACGGTCCAATACTTCCCACCGCGTGACCGTCCCGCGTTCATTGCACACGAACCACGGATGCGAGGCGAAATGAAGCGGCATCGTGACCGGACAACGAAACAGGAACACCTGATGTTTTTCCGGGTCGATACGTGATTCGTATCCGGTCTTTTTTTGCAGAAGGTTATTCATATCGATTCATCACTTTTTCTGGTAAAATTCCATTCACGATAACCGGGATCAGATCGACACCCTGATACCGACCGGACAATGATCGGAGCCCTCGATATCGGGCAGGACGAACGCATCTTTGACGGATCCTTTGAGGGAGTCACTCACGAAGAAATAGTCGAGTCGCCAGCCGACGTTTCGCTGCCTGGCCCATGTCTTCAGGTCCCACCAGGTATAGGCGACCGCTTCGGGATAGAGTGTCCGGAACGTGTCGATGAAGCCGGCCGGAGCGAGCCTGTCCATCCAGTCGCGCTCGATACGCAGAAAGCCGGTATGCCGCTCATTCTCTTTCGGTCGCGCCAAATCAATCTCATTATGTGCGGTATTCACGTCGCCACAGAAAATAACGCGCCTTCCTTCCGTTACCAACGCTTTCACATGCGCAAGGAATTCGTCATAAAATCGCAGCTTGAAATCGAGCCGTTCGGCGCTTGCGCCACCGTTCGGAAAGTAGATATTAAGGAGAGTGAACGTGGGAAATTCCATTTCGATGATGCGACCCTCTTTTGACAAGAGTGATTCGTCACCGAAGTGCGTCCGTACGACTCGCGGTTCCTCCTTGGTATAGATCGCCGTCCCGCTGTATCCCTTCCGCTCCGTGGCACAATGAAAGTATGAGAAATATCCGTCCGGTCCCTGCAGTTCGTCCGGAAGCTGGTCGACATTCTGCAGCTTTGTTTCCTGGATACAAACGATGTCGTACTCCCCTTTGCCGATCCACTCCGAAAAGCCCTTCCGGCCCGCGGCCCGGAGCCCATTCACGTTCCATGAAACGATGGAAATATCGCGGTGTTTCATATGATTCCATGGTAGCGGGTTCCGGGAAAAAATGAAAGTCGGGAAACGCGATAAAAAAACAGGGGCCTCCGATATGCGGATTCCCCTGAAAATTACTTAAACCTTCTCAATCCCGAGGTCATTCAGAAGCCTCCTTTTGAATTCCGGAAGGCATTTATTATAGTCGGTCACCCGTACTAATGCCGCAATCGCAGCGATATGAGGATATGCCTCATGATACAACCGATCAAAATCAACGATCATCTCCCATTCCTCGAGCCATTCCCGATACCGTTTCGACTCCCCCGAAAGCATCCAGCCGGAATCGTAGAGCAACTTGAACAAATTCCCGCATGATTTGTCTTCATCACTGTCGATCCATGCCGCGATTTCGGAGTCACCGATACAGATTTTCACTTTCGGCATCGGGTTCGGTATCACGAATTCCTTCCGTAGTCGGGCGATATTCGCCTTCACGGAATCCAGACCGAGCACGGTAGCATCAAAAACGGATCGGAGCAGCCCCACTGCCTCTTCCGGTCGCCGTTCAAGAAGCCGTTCCGAACCCCTGATCGGACAATAACCCTCTCTCGAGGAGAAGAAATACCGGTTGCCTACGAAACCGATTACCGGCTCTTGAGAATCCGGAGTATCTTTCGGATATTCGATCCTGCCGATGAGCCATGTATCATGATCTTCACCGATATTCGGATTTCGCTTATCACGATAACACGTCTTCCGTTTCCACAAGAGGAAACACTCGCCGGGATGTACCCGTAACCGTTCCTCGACATCGCGATAGATGCCGATCATCTCGTCTCTTGCGCTTGCCGGGAAATTTCCGAAACGCTCCTCGACATACCGACCGAGATTAAGCCCCTTCACTTCTTTCACCTGTCCCATTTATCCCTCCAGAATTTAACCTTAGTTGATAAAGACCATTGAGGACCAGTATTACCGGTATGCGTCGTCGTGTCAATATATATCGAAAAGGCACGGGACCGACGGTGATTTCTCATCGTGGAAAAAATAAAAAGCGGAAGGTTGTTCCGCTATGCATGAGTCGGACCGACCACGGGAGACGATACGTGTAAGCGTAAGATGACACGCGATCATCCGATACAAATCCCTCATGGTGACCGAACGATCATAAAGATTATCAGGTACGCCGCTACGAAAAAATACGTCGCCACCAAAGTTATGAACAGGCGCAGATAACGGACATACGCCGATTTTCCCTGTATCCGATTTCCGATACCGAGACCGAGATACACAGACACGGTCACCAGAGTGAGCACAAAAAGCGCCCGACATGCCGTATCTGCCACTGAAACGCCGGGAACGATTGCGAGGTCCGTGAAAATCGAAGTGACAGCCATGGTTCCTCCTCTTTTTCCGATAGGTTGTTTGTAAATAACGTCTGCCCGCATTCTACACGCACGTCAAACGCTGTCAATCATCGGATGAAAAACGAACCATAAAAAAACAGGAGACTGTTCTCCCATTTTTTTATGTTCCACAGGACTACTTTCCGAGCGAGTTCATCAGGTCCCGACGATGTTCCTCCTCCATCATGAGGATATCCTCGAGCAACCGGCGTACGCCATACTCGCCGAGCGACTCCGCCTGCGCGATACGCTCCTTATAGCGCGAAATCGCAAGCTCCTCGCCACCAAGGTCCTGCTCGAGCATCTCCTTGGAATCGAGCGATGTCTGACGCTCCGCGACGTCCGTCGTCGGCACGCCGTCGAGATCGCAGATCATGTTCGAAAGCGAAATCGCATGCATCATCTCCTCATTGGAGTGGATGATGAGTTCCTTCGAGATCGCGTCGTACTCCGGCCCCGTCACAGTCGCCGCATGCTGGACATACTGTACCGCCGCCCCGAACTCATACGCGAGATCGCGATTAAGCTCGTCGATGAATCCGTCCTTGGTAATCTCCATAAGGATTTTCTTACTGTTTACGCTTCCAGTATATCACACTTTCTTCCATGCCTGCTTCCTCTTCGATTCCCTTCGCCACCAGCCCGGGTACTCCCCGAACCGAAAACAGAGCAAGTCGAACACGGATGCGATCGCGATGAACCACGGCGCGAAGGCAAGAAGCATGTCCGATACCGAATGAGACGAGGCGTTGACCGAAAGAAACGCTCCAAACCCGAGAAAAAGCAGGATACCCGTCGCAATCCACCCCTCCTTCGAGGTCGGATGATAGAACGCGAACCATTTCCAAAACCTCGCCGGCCTGAACCAATAGTGTTTTTTCATAGAATGACCGTATTTGTGCCTATCCCCTCCTCCGGAATTCGATAAACCGTCATCGCGTTTCGAAAATACACGGCTTCCTCGATATCTTTCGGGAGCCCGAGCGAGGCGATAAGCCCGATGTGATCCCTGATGCCACACATCGGACAATCCGAACCGAATAACACTTTGTCAGGCCGATCAAAAATCGTTTTTCGGAGAACGTCCCGCACAGCAGTAATCCCTCCGCTTTCCTCGATAACTTCCGAGTCCGCCATAGCGGCGATCTCAAACCAGATGTTTGGGACATCCTTTGTCATCTCATAGCAATACTCCATTCTTGGCCAGAAGAAATGAGTAATAATCACTTTGAGGCGAGGATACCGTTTCGCGATTTCCACGATATATTTCGGGTCATTCCATCGTGCGACCCCCTCGTCTCCGGAATTGCCTCCGGTATGGAACAACACCGGAACATCAAGTCTCTCACAAAGATCATAATACGGCAGACACCGTTCGTCCGTGGGATAGTATGGGTCATGCCCCGGAAAGAACTTCAAGCCCCGTATAGTACCCGTCTCCAGCAATATCCGATACCGCTCAATCTCGCCCGAACCCCGCTGGACAATCTGCGGACTCCCGAGGAGGAAGATATTCTTCCGCTCCCCGATCAGTCCGATCGCCCGATCAAGATCAGCAATCGTATCGCTTCCTTCGATATTGTCCGGGATAACAATCGCGGCCGATACGCCGTTTTGTTCCATGTCTTGTAACAATAAACTGAACGACTTCTCCAACGAGGCGACGTTCTTCTCGTATATCGAGATATGGACATGGGCATCAAATTTCATAGGCCACGGAAATATAAGGAGAAAAATAACATCCTCATCTTCCCACCGAATACCGAAACTGTAAAACGGCGGACATTCGACCGCGATGAAAAACACTTAGTATCTATCTCAAATCTCATGTCGAGCTGTAAATCCGAAAATTTCGATAGGAGCGCCAACCAGAGGTTGGTCACCCTCTGGGTGAAAAACCATGAAAAATGAGGAGGGCTACTAACTAACCTGACGATTTTTGAATGGTTTGTAGCCGAAATTTTCGGATTTCAGCCGGCAAGCGGATTTTTTTCCTTATATAGTAGGCGTTGAGATTTGAGAGAGATACTTAGACAACATCGTGACGGAAGAGCTTCTCGTAGAGATAGTGCGAGAACTTCACGGCGTTACTGTCGACATACTTGTAGACCGCATACGAAGTGAGAAGGATGAGCGGTAACGACGCGACGAACGACAGCCCGACCGCGTACTGGTACGGCATGATCGGTTCGAGCCTGAGGAACACATAGCTCGAGAACGATCCGAGGATGATGAAGTGCAGGAGGTACATGGCGAACGATATCTCTCCGAGAAAGAGGAAATATCGGAACGAGAAGAATTTCTGCATCCTCCGGGATTCGAGCAGGACGACCATCAAAAGGAATGCCCCGAGGGTATGGTAAAGCGTGCCCGGGTCGGTAAGCCACGGGAACGCCATGAAGGCATACATGGTCCCTTGCGGATCGCGGCCGGCCGGAAAGGAGCCGAGGAACAGCCCAAGGAATAGGAACACCGTCCGGATAAGTTTCGTCTTGTCGTACTTCCGGACAAGCGTCCGTTCATGAGCGATAGTATCGGAAAGGATCATCCCGAGAATGAATGCCAGATAGTACGTCTGCCAGAAAACCAGGATCAGCGCGGCATACGCGAAGTGCCGATTCTTCGCCTTTCCGACAAGCGCCAGAAAGGCATAGATAAGGAACGATCCCATGAACTCGTGCGCGATCGTCCACAAGACGACGTTGTATTCGAACGTGTCCAGGAAGAACGTCCCATAAAACGCCTGACGCAGGGATTCCTGGAAATCCGGTTGGAATGTCCAGAAGCTCGAAAGCCACCCGGAACCGGCGGCATCCCCGGCCGGCTGATTGTAAAACAGCGACAGCTTCATGAAGATGAACGCGACGAGAATGGAGAATGCCACCGGCAACGCCAGCCGGAAATATCGTTTCACCGCGCTCGCTGTGACAATCTCGTGTTCCTTCTTCAGGAAGAATTTGTGACTCAGGACGAAACCGGAAAGCACGAAAAAGATACAGACCGCGAAGTTGCCGTCCCATAGTACGGTAAAGACAGACTTCGACGCGAGGTCTTCCGTATTTCCGGCCATGTGGTTCGTCCAGGTGCCACCGAAAAACAGAGCCGGATAAAAGGCCAGGATGAAGTGATGAAAGACGACCTCGAACGCGGCGACTCCCCGCAAACCGTTCAGATATTCTATCTTCCGCATAGGTGCGACCAGTGTTTGTTATGAGGGACGCCTTAGTATCTATCTCAAATCTCAACGCCTATATAAGGCAAAAAATCCGCTTGC
>JBAXFX010000028.1:0-14300 GCA_037139695.1 Candidatus Moraniibacteriota bacterium
CGCTCGAAATTTTCGGATTTACAGCTCGACATGAGATTTGAGATAGATACTTATCGGATTTTAAAAACGTGACGGGCTGGATCCAAGACTCGTCGACCCTCATTTATCCGAAGTTTTTCTGAAGTTTTCGATTCGTACTTCGCGTTTTTCACCTGTTTGGCCCTTCGGTCCGGACGTGTTAGAATGGGGTCATGACAGTGGCAAATTTCACCAGAAAACCGGTCGGTTCGCTCACGCTCGGCGAGAAACTTCGGAAGGTCCGGACCGATAACCGGATCAGCCTCGCGGAGGTGTTTCGCGTCACGGGAATCCAGGTGAAGTATCTCGAGGCGCTCGAATCGGGAGCGTACGGGAAGCTTCCACCCGAGGTATATGTGCGCGGATTCCTTCGGGGATACGCGTCGTTTCTCGGTATTCCCGAAGATGCTATCATTAAGCTGTACGATCGCGAGCGGAGCATACGGGACAATCTTACGAAGCCGGATATCACAGCTCGTTTTCAGTTCCGGAGTCCGGCCGCGTTCCAGTTCTCGCTTTCGGCACGCGGTATGGTCGTATCGGTCATCGCGCTCGTCGTGCTCGGTTTTTTCTCGTACCTCTATTTCGAGTTCCAATCGTTCGTTTCGGAACCGCGACTGGTCATCCTGTCTCCGTCCGATGGGGATACGGTGACGGAAGCGAAAATATCCGTCCGTGGGGAGACAGATCCCCGGGCGGTTGTCCGGATCAACGAGGGAGAGACGACCGTCGATGAACGGGGTTTGTTCTCGGAAGACTTGTCGCTCGATGCGGGCCTCAACGTGATCTCGATTTCGGCGACGAACCGATTCGGAAAGACGCGTGAACGGACGATATCGGTCTCCGCGGCGCTGCCCGACCGGGGCGGGACGGATGCGGTATTACCGGATCCGACGAAGACAAACGCTGTCAGCATCTCGCTTCGGGCCACGGCTCCGGCAACGGTCTTCGTGCGGGCGGATGGCGAGACGGTCTGGAACGGGAAGTTGTCGGCCGGGGAGGAGAAACCGTTTGTGGCACTCGGGAAAATCGAGGTCTCGTCCGATATCGGGAACGTGATCCTGATCCGGCAGGGTGATGGGACGGAGTCGGCACTTTCCGCGGATACGAAGTCCTCGACGGCGATCTTCGGACCGAACGGGAGGGAATGATTTATTTTCATGAAGGATGATCATTAATCGGATACACGTATGGCGACAAAAGAGACGAAGTCGGAGAAGTCGGAGAAGAAAGGCGGGAAGGATGGGCTCGACGCGGTGATGGGAGCGATCAAGGAGAAATTCGGGGACGAGATGATCATGAAGCTCGGCGAGGTCCGCAAGGTGGATATCGAGGCGATCCCGACGGGGTCCGTCTCGATCGACCTGGCGCTCGGCATCGGTGGCGTACCGCGTGGCCGCGTGATCGAGATATACGGTCCGGAATCGTCCGGCAAGACGACTTTGGCGCTCCACATTATCGCGAACGCGCAGAAGATGGGCGGTACCGCCGCCTTTATCGACGCGGAGCACGCGCTCGATCCGGAGTATGCGAAGAAGCTCGGTGTGAAGACGCTCGACCTGCTCATCTCGCAGCCGGATGCCGGCGAACAGGCGCTTGACATCGTCGAGACACTCGTGCGTTCGAACGCGCTCGACGTGATTGTGGTCGACTCGGTCGCGGCACTCGTCCCGCGTGCGGAGATCGAAGGCGAGATGGGCGACCAGCACGTCGGTCGCCAGGCGCGGCTCATGTCGCAGGCGTTGCGCAAGCTGACCCCGATCATGGCGAAGTCCAATACGGTGGTCATCTTCATCAACCAGCTCCGCATGAAGATCGGCGTCATGTTCGGCAATCCCGAGACGACGACCGGTGGCCAGGCGCTCAAGTTCTATTCCTCGGTTCGACTCGAGGTACGTCGCGCCGCGCAGATCAAGAAGGGAGAAGAGGTCGTTGGCAACCGGGTGAAGGTCAAGGTCGTGAAGAACAAGGTTGCTCCGCCGTTTCGGACGACCGAAGTCGACATCATGTATAACGAGGGGATTTCGGCGACCGGCGACCTCTTGGATACGGGAGCCCGGCTCGAGGTCCTGAAAAAGTCCGGGAATTCATTCCTCTTCGGCGAGACGAAGCTTGGTGTCGGTCGTGAGACGGCCAAGGCGTTCCTCAAGGAGAACCCGAAGGTTGCCGAGGAGATCGGCAAGGCGATTATGAAGAAGGCAAAGGAGGACGCGGCCGCGCTTCTGTAATCCGTCTTTCACACGCAGAATCACGGGTCGCCCATAAACGGGGTAGCCCGTTTTTTGCGGGTGATTTCCCGATGGAATGATTTTTGTGGTATGATACGGATATGAAACAGGTATTTCGGATACTCGCTTTTTCGGTTGCGGTCCTGATCGTCGGCACCATCGTGGTGCCGGCTCTGGTCGCGTACGCGCAGGACGCTTCCTCGATTCAGGACGATATCTCGTCTTTGAACAAGAAGCTGCAGAAGGCGCAGGCGAAACAGGATGCACTCGCCGGCCAGCTGAGCCAGATCAACTCGTCGCTTACCGCGGCACAAAAAGTGATTGCGGCCACAAAGGTCCGCATTGCGGCCGCGACGAACGACATCGACCGGAAACAGGGCGAGATCGACCTTATCCAGAACCGGATCGACGAGAATAAGATCATCCTGACGGGCTTGGTCCGACAGATACAGTCCGAGTCGGGGGATTCCCTGTTCAGTGCGGTTCTTTCGGGCGAGGATGTGACCCGTGAACTTACCAATCCGGACACGTATCAGTCGGTCGGGGAGCGGATGAATGCGATCCTGGCCGATATCCGATCCTCGCAGGATCAGGCGGTCCAGGCGAAGTCCGACTTGGAAGCCCTCAAGCAGGCCCACGAGGCGACGCTCGGAAACAAATTGCAGGAAAAGCAGGCTTTGGCCGCCGATCAGCAGTCGACGCAGGCGGACCTCGCGGAACAGACGGCGACCGTCGCGGAACTGCAGAAAAAACTGCAGAAATTGAGAGACGACCTGTCTTCTTTGCTCGGCACGGTCGTGAGTACCGACGATGTCAAAGAAGCGGCCGGTATCGCGAGCAAGGCGACGGGCGTGCGGAAGAGTTTCATCCTGGCCGAACTGACGCAGGAGAGTGGCTTGGGACGGTATACCGGCGGATGTACCTACAAGAATACGCGTGTCAAATCGGCTGATGCCACGGTTTTCAAACAGATTATGAAGGAGCTCGGATACGATATCAACAGCCGGAAAATCTCCTGCGCCGGGAAAGTGGGGTATGGTGGCGCGATGGGTATCGCTCAGTTCATGCCGACGACGTGGCTCGGATACAAATCGTATATCGCGAACGCGACCGGTCACAATCCTCCGGATCCGTGGAGTGTGATCGACGGCGTGATGGGTATGGCCAAGAAACTGGCTAACGGTGGCGCGACGAGCAAGAAAGGTGAATATAACGCGTCGATGCTCTACTACTGCGGGACGACCAAGCCGGCGAGCGCGGCTATCCGGACGGCCTGTAACAATTACGCGAAGAACGTGCAGAGCCTGGCGAACGGATACGAGAACGATTGAACGCCGGAACGCACGTGGGATGTTCTACGACGGAATCCTTTCGTCGAAGAACGTGATATACTGAAAGTAAAGAGGGTGGTTATCAATAAGGAGGGTATTCTTCTATGAAAACAGTTGCCTCACGCGCATCCCGTAAGGGATCCGTCCTTGTCTTTTCCATCATCATCCTTTCCTTGATGCTCGTGTCCGCGCTGACGGTTTTGTCGGCCTCGGTCCTGCAACAAAAATCAGCCTTGTCTACCAGCGGTTCAACCCGTTCCTTCCAGTCCGCGGATGCCGGCGTGGAACAAGTGCTGTATCAGGTATATAAGAAGAGCCGGACAACCATACAGGAAGTCTCGAACAATATCGTCAATGCTTCCTGCTCGGGAGGGGTTATCGCGTCTACCGACGGTTGGAAGATCGGTTTTTACAGTGGCATCAACGGCGATGTTCCCATTACCGACTGTTCGACGGCCCGTTCCCAGATTACGAAGATAAAATCCCAGGGAACAGCGAGTAGTCTGACTCGGGCGATGGAGGCGGGTATCCGACCACCGTCTTGTATCGGAACACTGCCGTCGTCCGCTGCCATGTATACGAACGACGACATCAGCCTTTCCGTCGACGCCCCGTATGTGTACAGTGGCACCAATACGTCGGCACCATGCGAATTTTACTGCAGTGTCGGGGTATGGAATGGCACAAGTTGCTCGACCTCCTGCGATCTTCCATGGGGAGGGACCATCGCCAACGGCGATACCGCGACGGCCTATCAGGCGGCCTCCGTTTCGTGCGGATCTACCTGTACGAGTCAGACACGGACTTGTAACAATGGGGTGCTTTCAGGCGCTTACACCGCACAGAGCTGTTCGGTTCAGGCATGCTCCAGCTGTGCCATCCCATGGGGAGGATTCATTTTGAGCGGGCAGACCGTGACGGCTTATCAGGCGGCCTCCGTTTCGTGCGGTTCCTCATGTTCCAATCAGATACGGACCTGTTTTAACGGTTCCCTTTCCGGCAGTTATAGCGCACAGAATTGTTCGGTGCAGGTGTGCTCCTGTACCGGCAGTGTTCCGTCGAACGCAAACATGTATATTGGAGATGATTCCGGACTTGTTGCCAATACCGCCTATACATACAGCGGGAGTAATACGTCGGCGAAGTGTGAATATTCCTGCAACAGCGGATATGGATGGAACGGGTCGAGTTGCGTCTCGGCTACGCCTTCGGTGGAATATCTGGTCGTGGCGGGCGGTGGCGGCGGTGGCACTACTTTTGCCGGAGGTGGCGGAGCTGGAGGGCTATTAACCAATACTGGTTATGCGGTTTCCGTCGGGAGTCCTATCTCAGTTGTTGTCGGCGGTGGCGGAGCTGGAGATACTGGGGTCGGCTACGGCGGTAAAGCTAGCAATGGTGGCAATTCATCTTTTGGATCTATTACGGCAATAGGTGGTGGTGGTGGTGCAGGAAGCGGAAGTGGTGTAGCAGGAGGTTCAGGCGGTGGAGCATTGGCTGGTAGCTATGCTGGAGAACATGGTGGTGCTGGTATCAGTGGACAGGGGTATAAAGGGGGGGACAATCTTTATGTCTCTCCTGGTAATGGTGGCGGTGGCGGTGGCGGTGGCGGTGCTGGAGCTGTTGGTGGTGCAAGCTCAACTAGAAACGGTGCTGCCGGAGGTGTCGGAATATCTTCATCAATTTCAGGTACGGCTACATATTATGCTGGCGGTGGCGGTGGAAGTTGTTCTAATAACTCTGGTTATTCAGGGGGGGCGGGTGGTGCTGGTGGCGGCGGAGCAGGAGGTGGGTATGGCGCTGCTGGTACTGCTGGTGCTCCTAATACTGGTGGTGGTGCTGGTGGCACCGCTAACTTTACCTCTGTCGGTGCCGCAGGCGGTTCCGGTATCGTTATCATCCGCTATCCGAATACCTATCCCAATGCGGTTTCAACGACCGGCTCGCCGACTGTCACGAACACGGGTGGCTACAAGATATACAAGTGGACGACGGTCGGCACATGGTCGATAACGTTCTAGCTCTCGAATAACCAACCAATGGAGGCTAGGCCTCCATTGGTATCATATCTGGGTTATAAGCATTCGATTGATAGGGCGTTAGCTAGGCCTTGTTGATGTTCGTCCCTTGCCAGGAGAAGAAAACCCTGTTAGGATGGCACTACAAGAGAGAAAGTCCGACGCACGCCCCGCTTCTTCCGAAGACTAGGGCGGGCAGAAACCGCACAGGGGCTCTCTTTTGGCGGTTTTCGCGTATGTAATCAGATAGCATAAGACGTACCGTATGGCAGCAAAGGAAACAAGGGAATACGAGCTCTTTTATCTCGTCGGGGATTCGAAGGAAGCCGAGCTTTCCAAGATCCGCGAGGACGTGGAGAAGATCGTGACGGATTTCGGAGGGACCTTCCTTCCGGCAGAGACGGAGGAAAAGAGGAATCTTGCCTACGAGATTCTCGGTGAGCGCCGTGGGACCTATATCGCCCGTCGGTTCACGATGGCGGAAGCGGGGGACGAGCCGTTCTCGGCTACGACTCCGGAGAAGGTGAACGCGATCGACGAGATCAACCGCCTTCTGCAGCTCTATAAGTCGGTGTCCCGCTTCATCCTGATGCGGGCGGAGAAACTTCCGGAGCTCAAGGCTATCCCGCGTGAGGAACGGGCCAAGCCGGTTCGTCGGGACGATCGCCGAGGGAACGACCGCAGCGGTGGACGCCGATTTCCCGATCGTGGCGGTGAACGCCGGACAAGTGAACCGGTTCGTGCCGAGCGGCCGGCAGTCGTGAAGGAAGAGGAAACGAAGCCGGTCGTGAGTGAACCCGTCGAGAAGAAAGAGAATGAAAAGAAACCGGTTTCTCAGGAAGACCTCGACAAGCAACTAAAGGAAGTGCTCGACATCTAAAGAAGCAAAAAGTTGAAAGCGAAAAGCGAAAAGTGTTGGAACGGGTTAACGGGTTGGGAGCGGGGTCGGAATCGGAAACAACGTATCGATAGATCGTGTAACAGTCTATAATTCGGGTAACCGAAAAATATATGAACGTGAACAGGGTGATCCTGGTGGGACGTCTGACGCGCGATCCCGATGTGCGGACGACTCAGACCGGACAGACGGTCGCGACCATCGGCGTGGCGACGAGCCACCGTTGGAACGACAAGGCCGGGCAGAAACAGGAAAAGACCGAGTTTCACACGGTCGTGCTGTGGGGAAAGCTGGCGGAAATCGCCGGACAGTACCTCACGAAGGGGCAGGAATGTTTTTTCGAGGGCCGGCTTCAGACCCGCTCGTTTGTCGGCAAGGACGGCATCGAGCGCAAGACGACCGAGATTGTCGGTGAAACCATGCAGATGGGTTCCCGTCCGCAGGGACAGGGCGGGCAGGGTGGCGGGTACGCACCGAGGCAGGATGATTACTCCTCGCATGCGCCGGCTTCGGGAGGATCATCTTCGGCCCCGCGTCCGGCGACTCAGCGTCCGGCTCCGATCGAGGACGAGATTCCGACCATCAACCTCGATGATGAGAAGGATGAGATCCGGATCGAGGATGTCCCGTTCTAAAGAATAAAAAAATGAGTATTTCGTTAACGGGTTAACGAGTTGGGAACGGGAAAGAGAACGTTAAGCGAAAGTATTTTGATTACATATTAAATTTCCTTCTATGGAAGACGCGATGCAGAAGAAACTCGAACACCTTGATTACAAGGATGCCTATTTCCTCCGGAAGTT
This sequence comes from Candidatus Moraniibacteriota bacterium, assembly GCA_037139695.1. Lineage (GTDB taxonomy): Bacteria > Patescibacteriota > Minisyncoccia > Moranbacterales > UBA1568 > JAAXTX01. The sequence goes on from JBAXFX010000028.1 coordinate 7,294, forward strand.
CCTGAACTCCCAGGGAAAGATCTATCCGCCGAAGCGCCACGGGCTTTCGTCGAAGCAGCAGAAAGACGTCGCGCTCGCGATCAAGCGCTCCCGGTTTATGGGACTCATCCCGTACGTGGTGAAGTAAGGATTTGTTCGGCATGTGACCGTGCTGACTTTCGATTTTTGACTTTGGACTGAATCTTATGCTCGGACTGACCGATATCAAGACCGGACGGAAGATCGTGTGGGACGGCCAGCCGTTCGTCGTGCTCGATTATCAGCACTCGATGACCGGACGCACGGGCGCGGTCATGCGCACCAAGCTCCGTAACCTCCTTACCGGGGCGACCATTGAATATACCTTCCAGGACAAGGACAAGTTCGAGGAGGCCGAGGTGACGAAGTCTTCCGCACAGTATCTCTATCCCGAGCATGACGAACTGCAGTTCATGGACTCCGAGAGCTATGAGCAGTTTGCTTTGCCGGTCGCGACCGTGGGTGATTCTGCGAAGTATCTTTTGGAAGGGACCGAAGTCACGGTACTCAATTATGAGGGACGCGCGATCAACGTGGAACTTCCGGTGAAGATGACCTTCGAAGTAGTCGAGGCGCCGCCGGGACTCAAAGGTGATACGGCTTCGGGCGGGGACAAAGTCGTCACGCTCGAGAACGGGCTCAAACTGACCGTGCCACTCTTTATCTCCGTCGGCGACAGGCTGATCGTGAATACCGAGAAGGGCGCGTATGTGTCGCGGGCGTAGAAGTGTAAAATGCAAAGCGAAAAATGAAAAATAGGGAAACGGGGACAGGAGAAAGGCGTTCTTTAGTTCACGGGTTCACGGGTTAGGGAATGGGGACGGAAGCTAAAATCAGGAATGGCGAGTCAAGAAGAAGCAAAAACCACCTTATCCGGGTGGTTTTTACTTGACAAAAAAATGATTATCCGGTATGGTTCCAGGTTACTTTTTATGGGTATCTGTCGAAACTCTATGAGGAATTTCATTTTCGGGTTCATTTTTGCGGGAGTGTTCGCCGTGACGGGTGTGGCCTTGGCAGGCACGGTGACAGGCGGGAGCTCCTTCGAAGATGTGTGGACGGCTATTACCGGTATTCGGGGCGATGTCAGTACTACCAAAGACGATCTGAATACCCTGAAGCTGCAATTGTCGGCGAAGGCGGCGCAGGACGCCTTGGACAAACAGGCAATCAAGGACGAACTGAAAACGCTCAAAACCACTCATACCGGTATCGTGAACCCGGTCGGTGCTACCGCTCATTCTGAACATTACACCCTCGGAGATGCGAGCTTCCAAGGGGCCCAATAGCCGTATCCCATCTCAGTATCTATCTCAAATCTCAACGCCTATATAAGGCAAAAAATCCGCTTGCCGGCTGAAATCCGAAAATTTCGGCTGCAAACCATTCAAAACTCGTCAGGTTACGACAGTAGCCTTCTCTCCTTTTTCATGGTTTTTCACCCAGAGGGTGACCAACCTCTGGTTGGCGCTCAAACGAAATTTTCGGATTTACAGCTCGACATGAGATTTGAGATAGATACTCACAAAACCTCCGCTCCGGTGGAGGTTTTGTTTTGTATCGTATGCCGATTTCGGACCACTTCTTATTCCAACCCCTCCTGTCACATCGCTCACCAACCCCTCCTGTCCTCCCCTTGGGATAAGGGGAGAGAACGTGTTTATTACGTCTTCCAAAAAATATCGCATGGCATACATATAGAGCCTCCCCCTTTCTCCGAAAGGGGGACCGAGGGGGATTGGGAGTAGTAGGGGCGTGTAAGATGGTTAATTTACAGACGTCTCCTCAAGAATCCGATCAATGACGGCGGACATATTTTGCATCACGTCGATGTTCGTGAATCGGAGGGTGCGGATACCGTATTCGTGAAGAAGAAAATTATCGCGCTCACGATCCTTTCCGACGCTTTCCCCTGACTCATAATGCTGCCCACCGTCGATTTCGATGGCGAGCTTTTCGGATGGACAGTAGAAGTCGACGATATATTTCCCGAGCGGATGTTGCCGGAGAAAACGAAGCCCGTTGATCTGCCTCCTTCGAAGCTGGTTCCATATCCGGATTTCCGCTTCGGTCATGGTCTTTCGAAGTGTTCGTGCGCGAGACTTGAGGATGGTTTTCCTGTCGGCTGGCATAGGTCTTCAATATTTTCTTTCGCGACTTTCCTTTTATCCAACCCCTCCTGTCCTCCCCTTGGGACAAGGGGAGAGAACGTTTTGCTATACGCTTTCATTGTATATCGATAAACGTCCTTTGTGGGTCTCCTTCTTTGATCCGAAGAGAGACTGATTTCGTCTGAGGTAAGGGATCAGGGTGATTGGGAGAGGAAGCGTTGTTTATTCTTATCGTACAGTATTCCATTCCAACCCCTCCTGTCGCATCGCTCACAAACCCCTCCTGTCCTCCCCTTGGGACAAGGGGAGAGAACGTACCCATTGTGATTTCCAAAGGCATATCACCAAGCATCCTTTGATAGCCTCCCCCTTTCTCCGAAAGGGGGACCGAGGGGGATTGGGGAATAGCAACGGCGACTATTCTGAGTCAAGATTTTTCTCAATCTCCAAAAAAGTATTCCGAAGTGCAATAAGTTCCTCATCCGAGAATGGCGAGAGGACGAAGACGTCGGCGGGGACGTTCTCGGGTGGGCGACCGATCCCGATGCGGACGCGGGTGAACTCCTTGGTACCGAGTTTTTCGATGAGGTCGGACACGCCGTTGTGTCCGGCAGCGCCGGAGCCCTTGCCGATCTTGAACGATCCCGCCGCGATGTCGAGGTCGTCATGAACGACGACGATATCGGAAACGGGTATCTTGAAAAACGACATGATAGCCGATACGGACTCCCCGGAGCGGTTCATGAACGTTTCCGGTTTGAGGAGGAGGACTTTTTTTCCGTCGCGCAGACCGGCCGAGACCGACCCCTTCCACCTTGAGGACGGCTCGAACGGTGGGAATCCCTGCGATTCCTTGAGAAAATCGAGAAACAGAAATCCGGCATTATGGCGGGTCCTTTCATATTCCTTTCCCGGATTGCCGAGGCCGACGATAATTTTCATAAATGTGGTTCGTTACATACCTATCATACCATCATTATCGTTTCCAGAGTCAAATTTCATTAGTTGATATGCTGTTTTTCCGTTAACGGGTTAACGGGTTTTTTCGGCAAGCGGATTTTTTTGGCTTATTATCGTGGTGAGATTTGAGATAGATACTTGGATATTCTATTTCCTTGTTCCCTGTTCTCCGCTATCCGTCTATCGTGCCTGTGGCGTGAAGTATCCCGAGAAGGAATCCTCGGCCGATGCGTCCGTTGACGTATCGCTGCCGAGCGAGGTCTCCGGAAGAGGATGGTTCTTTAGGTCATTCCCGACGACGATGACGAAGTCGGCATCTTTGCCGAAGGCGGGAAGGTCGACGCTTTTTTCGAGCGAGAAATTACCGAGGAGCGAATCGAGCGTGAACGGTTTTCCGAGGTTCGTCCGGTCGGCGACCCGGCTCTTGTCGGGGCGGACGAGCGTCGCATCGGAGGCAGTGCCGATATCCTTGGCCGGAATCGCGTCGCGGAGTGCCATCGAAAGACGGTTCGCGACGGCGACGTCTTCCGGTCGGGAAAGGATCAGGACGGTTGCGGATTCGTTTTTCATCTCGCCCTGTTTCCGGTCGAGCTCGGCCTTGTCGAAAATGTGAGTGGCGAGATCGCGGACCTCGTTCCACGTCCCGGTCCGCGGGACGAGAATGAATGCCGTGACGCCGTTCATATCGATATGTGAGACACGTAGCAGGCTTTCCTTCTGCCAGGCATCGACGACGGCCGTGGAGGCGTTGCGCAGGTCGGTCGTCTTTCCGAGTCCGATCAGGCTCGCGATTTGGCTCATCGTGAAGTTTGTCCGGACGCTGTCCCCGAGCGTGCCGAGGAGCCGGTTGGCGGTGAAGGGATCGAGGTAGGTCCGGATCGAGAGGGCTTTTTCCTGGAATGCCTTGATGATTTGTTGTTGCCGTTTCGCCCGACCGAAGTCGCCCTCCGGATCGTCGTGCCGTTCGCGTGCGTATTTGAGTGCGGTCGCGCCGTCGAGCGTGTGCCAGCCGGCGGACAGCTGGAAGGTCTCGTAGCTGTAGTTTTTGCCGGGATAGCGCGTGTCGAGAATATCGCGTTCGGAGAGGACGCTCACACCGCCGACGTCATCGATCACCTTCTCGAAGCCGTCGAAGTCGAGCGCGACGTAGTAGGGGATGGTTTGTCCCGTGATGTCCTCTACCGCGCGCACGAGGAGGTCGGCATCGCTTCCTTGGGAGAGCCCGTACTGATAGAGGGAGTTGATTTTGGTGGAGAGGTTCGTTCCGGGAATCGGTACGAAAAGATCGCGCGGGATGGAAAGGAATGCCGCCTTGTGTTCACGTGCGTCGATACTCGCGAGCATGATGGTATCGGTCAGGTTCTGTCCCGGATAGCTTTTTCCGGCCAGACCGAGGAGAAGGATGTTCACCCGGCCTGTTTCTTCGCCCTTGAGCGGTTCCCGTTGCCCGCCGGGGAGTACGGAAGAAATGTTCCCGAAGGCTCCGCCGGAAGCGTTGTCGACATGGATTTTTTCCGCGGTTCGAAAGAGGTTCCATCCAAGGAAGAGTAGTCCGATCGCCGGGATCGCGATGCCCGCTCCGATCAGGTACTTTTTTTGTATTTTTCCCTTAAACATAGTCTTTTTTCACTTTTTTCCGATGCTTGATTGTATGCCGAAAATGTGATACCATGACACTGTTTCCTCCTTATCCGTAGGGGCTTGTCCCTCCTGAATGTTCATCGTATGGCGACGAAACCAGAGCGGTCCGGATCTCCGGATCGCGATACCCGTCCGGCAGTCGAGGCCGAAGGCGAGCTCTCGGCCGGACAGTTCTTTCTCGAGATGGTGAAGGTGTTCGTGCTCGCCGCCCTTATCATCATACCAGTCCGCGTCTTTCTCTTCCAGCCGTTTTTCGTACAGGGCTCGAGTATGGAGCCGAATTTCGAGAACGGTGAGTATCTCGTGGTGAATGAATTCGGGTTCAAGCGTACCGATGTCGGGCTTTCCGGTAGCCCGCTGTTTACGGTGTCCCCGTTCTCCGCTTTGCCACGGCAGGAACCGATCGTGTTCCGTTCCCCACAGAAGCCGGACCTCTATCTTATCAAGCGCGTCATCGGACTGCCGGGCGAGACCGTCCGCATCGAACGCTCGAAGATTTTCATCGTCAATGACACGCATCCGGACGGATATGTGCTCGATGAATCGGCCTATCTGGCGCCGTCGGTCATAACGACCGATATGAGACCGATCACGCTCGGTCCGGACCAGTACCTCGTCTTGGGCGACAACCGCATGAACAGCCTCGATTCGCGCGTGTTCGGTGCCGTCGACAAGGGGTTGATCGTCGGCCGAGTATTGTTCCGGGCGTGGCCGCTCCCGCGCGCCGAGTGGTATCGTTGATCTTATTTTTTCGTACTAATGCAATCCTAAGCGATTTACCTATGACCTCGAAGAAGACTGTCCCTGCGAAGAAATCTTCGTCAGAGGCGAAAAAGCCGGTCGCGAAGCCGGTGGTAAAAACGGAAAAGAAACCTGTGACGAAAACGGCCCCGGCTCCGCTCGTTTCGGAAAACGAGCTGCTGATGCAGTCGCTTCGCGGTATGCGCGACATACTGCCGGACGAACAGCCGTACTGGGAACGTGTGCGCCGGAGTCTGTCGTCGGCCGCGCAGGAATACGGGTTCGGTCGGATCGACACGCCGACGGTCGAGTACCTGCACCTCTTCGTGCGTTCGATCAAGGAAGGGACCGATATTATTGACAAGGAAATCTACTCGTTTCAGACCCGTGGAGGGGACCGGGTCGCACTTCGTCCGGAATTCACCGCCGGCATCGCGCGCGCCTATATCCAGCATGGGATGAACGTCCTGCCGAAGCCGATCCGGCTCTTTTCCATGGGGCCGGTGTTCCGGTATGATCGTCCGCAGGAAGGTCGGTACCGTGAATTGTGGCAGGGAAACTTCGACGTGTTCGGCGAGGCCGACCCGATCCTCGACGCGCAGGTCATCCAGATCGCCTACCGCGTGGTTCGTGAGCTCGGGCTCAAGGACATCGAGTTTCAGGTGAATTCGATCGGTACGCCGGAATCACGCAAGCGATACGAGAAGGCGCTTGTCCGGTTTCTCGAATCCCAGAAACACAAGCTGTGCCAGTCGTGTCGCGAACGGCTTACGACAAACCCGATGCGTATCCTCGACTGCAAAGAGGACAAGTGCGTTCAACTGACCTCGCAGGCCCCACAAGCACTCGATTTTCTCGATGACGAGAGTCGTGCTCACTTCAAATCGCTTCTAGAATACCTCGACGAGCTTGAACTCCCGTACAGCATCAACCCGCGTCTCGTCCGTGGACTCGATTATTATACCAGGACCGTGTTCGAGATCTGGTCGACCGACCGCGAGGGAAAGAAATACGCACTCGGTGGCGGTGGCCGGTACGATAACCTGTTGCAGGAGCTTGGCAGTGAGCCGACGCCGGCTATCGGATTCGGCCTTGGCCTCGATCGGATCGTGCTCGAGATGAAGCGGACCCAGGTGCGCCCGTATGAGTTTCCGAAGCCACGCGTGTTTCTCGCCCAGCTTGGCGATCTCGCGAAAAAGAAAAGTCTCCGGATGTTCGCGGAGCTCGAGAAACACGGCGTGCTGGCCTCGGAGAGCTTCGGTCGCGGGAGCCTCAAGGCGCAGATGCGCGTCGCGTCGCGTCTCGGGGTCGAGGTGACGATCATCCTCGGACAGAAAGAGGCAATCGACGGCACCGCCATCGTGAAGGACATGGTGTCCGGGACACAGGAGACCGTCACACAGGAACGGCTCGTGGACGCCGTGAAGAAGATTCTCAAGACGAACGCGTCGCTCTCACATCCGGTGCCGAAATTCGATCAGTAAGTATCTATCTCAAATCTCATGTCGAGCTGTAAATCCGAAAATTTCGAGCGAA
>JBAXFX010000029.1:0-14001 GCA_037139695.1 Candidatus Moraniibacteriota bacterium
CGCGCGAAATTTTCGGATTTACAGCTCGACATGAGATTTGAGATAGATACTAAGACATGATATAGAGAGTACGCATATGAATAAGACCGCTCACCGGATACGAAAAAGACTGATCGTTTCACTGGTAGCGGTCTTTCTTTCCGCGCTGGTCGTTGTCCCGTCCGTCCCGGTGAAAAACCTGACGGTTCGGAATTCGGTCGAGACTTTATCATCCATGAACGATCAGGGCGTGGAAGAAAAGATAGATCCGGAAGAAGATCCGGGTCGTGAGGAGTCGTTGAGCAATGAGGCTCACCTGACAGGGGCTTGACCCCGATGAGCTGGCTAAACTTCGCAAACCGTCGATTTTCTGGTACCATTACGGGCGATATGCCGTGAGGTGCGGATACGGGTATACGAGCATGATGAAATCTCTTTTCAGCGTATGAAACGATCATTTGGAATACGACTTATCATCGGATTCGGTGCGATTGTGATACTCTCGTCAGCACTGATACTGGTAGTTCGTGCCGAGAAATGGAAGCAAAGCGCTTTAAATACGGTTTCCACGGTCACTCCCGTGGTCTCTGCGCCGAATACCCCGTCGAAGGCTGTCTCTCCTCGGCCTACGCGGTCGACGCGGAGTTCCTGAATCAAGGCATGTTCTCCCGCGTGTTACATGAAATAAAAGACAGACTATGAAACGATCATGGGAAATCAGGTTCGCGGTCACGGCGCTGACGTTGGTCACGCTGGCCTTTTCGCTCTTCGCGGTACTTTTTTTCGAGGAACGGAAACGAACCGAAGCCCAGGATTCCCGGATCGGTGACCTGTATCAATGGCTCCGGTTTTCGGATGAGACGAGAAAGAGGTATTACGACGGTCTCGCGGCGGAACGGGAGCAGAATCGAAAGATGATGGCGGATGCCAAGGCGCAGTATGACGATCTCACCGCGAAGCAGCCCGACTTGGTGAAAGCGGGGCAGCAGCAGGTGACCAAGGTCGTGAATGAGACCGTTCCCGTGCAGGTGCCGGTGACGACGCGCGCGACGAAGACTTCCTAACAGGTGTTTTTACGGGTATGTCGAATGATTTCCGAACAGCACTGAATTTTTCGGCGGCGGTTTTTTCCGTCCTGATGATACTTGTTTCCGCACGGACGGTCTTCGGCGAGAGTGACGACGACGATGGCGGTTCGGGGAAGACCGTCACGACCTATGTGACGCAGTACGTGACACGCCAGGTGTCGAAGGTCGTGACGGTCACACCGCTGGAATACCAGACTGACACGGATGGTGACGGTCTTGTGGACGCGATCGATCCCGATCCGAAGCGGCGTCAGCAGGATTATTTCACCGATTCCGACGGCGATTCTGTCCCGGATGCGTTCGACCGTCATCCGGGAGAGGATGATCTCGCGTACTCCGAAACGAATACCGACCTGGATGGGAACGGTATCATCGACGCGTATGAAGGCCGTTGAACGCGAGGTCCGAGGCGAAATCATGCGGACCGACATCTTCGTGAAGCTCGTCTCCGAGACTCGGAGTGAGGCGGATCTGAACCGGGATTTGTCGGACGCTTTTTCAATGTTTCGCGATATCGGATCGCGTTTCAGTCGGTTCCAAAACGACAGCGAGCTTTCTCGGCTAAACGTCTCTTCAGAAATTGCCGTTTCACCGGAAATGGCGGCACTCCTTTCCGAAGCGCTTGTCCTGTATCGGGAAACCGATGGCGTATTCGACCCGTCCATCCTTCCAAATCTCGAAAAGGAAGGCTATGCCGGCAGTTTCGGCAGCGAATCGTTCGGTGTCCCGGCTTCCGGAAACGCCAGTGACTCATTTGCGTTTGATTCCCTTTCAGTCGACCTGCTGACGGGAATTATTCGGAAACCAGCCGGACTTCGAATCGACCTCGGCGGAATCGCGAAAGGGTATGCAGTCGATCGGGTCGTCCGAATGCTTCGAGAACGGGGGAATGAAGACTTCTTGGTCGATGCCGGTGGAGACATCTATACGTCGGGATGTGACACCGAACGGGGATACGGGTACTGGGCGATCGATGTCGCCGTCCCATCGGAAGTGGCCGGTCCGCCTCCGCTTTTGATGTTACGGAATGTGGCAGTGGCGACATCCGGTACGGACCGGAGGCGATGGACGACAGTCGACGGAAGCCTCAAACACCACCTTATTGATCCTCGGACCGGAAAGAGCGCCGTGACGGATATCTTATCGGCGACGGTCGTCGGTGACACCGTTCTTCAGGCCGAGGTATTCGCGAAAACATTGTGTATTCTTGGGCGGGACCAGGCGTTTCCTTTCGCCGAGAAACGCCATATCCCGACGTTTCTGGTGACAACGGATGGTAAAACGGTGTATACTGATCACATGAGACCCTTTATGTTCAATGCGAATGAAACGGAATAATCATTTTCGAAAATCCATTTTTCTCGCCATGCTGTTCGGCGTGGTATCTTTTTCGTTTTCCCTGAAGGCGTATGCCGCGGTCAAGGATAGCGATGCGGACGGCCTGACCGACCAGGCTGAGATCCAGATATATCATACCGATCCGAACAATCCTGATACCGACGGGGACGGCGTGTCCGACGGACAGGAAGTCCTGAACGGGACGAACCCGCTCGACGCGTCGGATCATATCCCGCAAGCGAAGGACTTCGCGAGTCAGGGAATCCTCGGATCACCGGAAAAGTTTCCCTGGTATTTCGGTCGTGCGGCGGGCATCCTTGCGTTCATCCTTCTGACCGCGTCCGTGGCATACGGATTAGTCATGAGCTCGCGGGCGTTTCTGAAAATCATACCCGGGGCGGATGCCTACGAGTTCCACCGGTCGCTTTCGCTCGCATCGCTTATCGCGGTCGTGCTCCATTTCGCGAGTTTTCTTTTCGACGGCTTTATCCGGCTTACGTTCGCAGAGGCGCTGGTCCCGTACTTGTTTGAGCGGGCTGGTTGGAAATCAGTCGCGGGATATGATATGAAGATTCCGGTCATGTTAGGCGTCATCGCCTTCTATCTTATCGTCGTCCTGATTTTGACGGCGGAACTCCGGACCAAGATGGCACCGAAGGTCTGGCGGATCATCCACTACGTGACGTTTTTGGCCTATCCGCTCTTCGTCTTGCACGGATTCATGAGCGGAACGGATTCCACTCAGGGGTGGATGCGGGCCATTTATGCGTTCTCGATCACGCTCGTCACCATGCTCATCCTGACCCGGATCGTCTCGCGTACCATTCTTCCTATGTTCCGGCGATTGAGGGCATCGGTTTCCGGCGAATAGTCGGATTTTAGTATCTATCTCAAATCTCATGTCGAGCTGTAAATCCGAAAATTTCGAGCGAAAATCATGAAAAATGAGGAAGGCTACTGTCGTAACCTGACGATTTTTGAATGATTTGCAGCCGAAATTTTCGGATTTCAGCCGGCAAGCGGATTTTTTTGCCTTATATAGGCGTTGAGATTTGAGATAGATACTTAGAACAGTGATCGTATCGAATACATGCGTCTTCCCGGAACATCATTGCTGCGTCCGGTCCTCTTCGCGGTCCGAACGATCCGCTCTCACAAGGCGCGGACGGTGTTTGCATTGCTCGGGGTCGTGATCGGCGTCTTTTCGGTTGTTGTCATCATGTCGCTCGGCGACGGAGTGAAGAGCTATATCGTGAACATGGTGCAGACGTTCGGGACCGATCTTATCCAGGTCGAGATCAAGGTGCCCAATACCGGCAAGACCTCGACTGCGAATTCCGGCGGGATCGCGCAGGGCATCCAGATCACCACGCTCACGATCGCCGACGAAAAAAAGATCGACAAGCTGCCGAATGTGCTCGCTTCCTACGCCGGCATCATCGGTCAGGAACGCGCGACGTACGGCTCCGTCGGCAAGCAGATCATGCTCTTCGGGGCGGGGCCGGGTGAGATGTCGGTCGATACGAACGCGAAGCTTGCCGAGGGGCGTTTTTACGGGTCCGAAGAGGATGACAGTCTTGCCCGGGTCGTCGTGCTCGGCAACGGAGTCAAGCAGACGTTCTTCGGCGACCAGAATGCGATCGGGGAACAGATCACCATCCGCGGGGAGCGGTACCGCGTGATCGGCGTCCTCGCCAAGCGTGGCGCGGCGGCGTTCTTCGACCTCGACGCGATGGCATATGTCCCCGTACAGACGCTGCAGAAGAAGGTTCTCGGCGTGGATCACGTGCAGATGATTTCCATCCGTATGGCCGATCCGGCACGCGAGGCGGAGACGGTCGACCTCATCACCCGGGTGCTGCGCAAGGATCACGACATCACCGATCCGACACGCGATGACTTCGCCGTCACCTCGACACGCGAGGCGCAGAAGACGCTCGGCGATGTCGTGGGCACCATCTCGATCCTGCTCGTGGCACTCACGTCCATCTCGCTCGTGGTGGGTGGCGTCGGTATCATGAACGTGATGTATGTTTCGGTCGCGGAGCGGACCGGCGAGATCGGCCTGCGTAAGGCGCTCGGTGCGACGTCCTCGAATATCCTTGCCCAGTTTCTGGTCGAGGCGCTCATCATTACGGGCCTTGGCGGGGCGATCGGCATCGCGCTCGGCGTGGGGTTCACCTGGATCACGTCGCTCCTTTTGAGTAATGCCGGATACGCGGTCGCGCTTGTCCTGACGCCACAGTCGCTTCTTCTCGGCGCGGGTTTCTCGATCGCGGTCGGTATCCTCTTCGGCATTTCTCCCGCTATCCGCGCCTCCAAACTTTCCCCGATGGAGGCGATCCGGAAAGAGTGATCGGCGTGGCTATTCATGGTGTTATACGCGACACATAATTTGTTTGAGAAGATCTATGTTCGAAAGAATGCCGACTGCGGAGACGGAAACGAAACGGGAGCAGTTCCTGAAGGGGGCTGAATCGGCTATTCAAGAAGCTTTCGCATCCGCAAAGATCGATGCCGAGCGGAAGCGTGTCCTCCTTGAAGAAGCGGAGCATCTTGCGGATTTGATCGGTCCGGAAAATGATGCGACGCTCTGGGTACAACGGTTTGCACAGGCCACCCTGACGGAAAATGGGCATACCGATGATGAACCGGAATAGCGGATTGGGAATTGGCGTATATATCAAAAAAACAGGTGAGCCTTGGTGGTCACCTGTTTTTATTTTTTGGATGCGATTATGATTCCGTTTTCCTCGGATCCCAAAGTCCCATGGTCATCGGTCCGGCACTGAGAAGCGCGAGAATGATACTGAAAAACATCGTCACCTGACCTATGGGCCAGGTAGACTGTATCAGTATAGTTCGTGAAAGAACAGCAGAGAGCACGATGTTCGGAATGATTGAAACGAACAGCGTTGCTCCCCACAAGAGGCTTCGTTCATTGACTATCGGTCGGCTTTTCATCAGGAATATGCCGATGATCTGAAGAAGAAAAAATACCCCGATTCCTATGACGATAGCGCGCGTGCAGAGTAGGGGGTTCAGTATCTGGGCAATCCGTGCCGGTGAGAGCCGGTCCCTTTTTAAGAGAATGACTTGAAAGAGGGATGAATAACTGAGTATTCCCAGAGTCAGGAATATGCCGACTGTTTTCAGCGCAGCGGTATGGTTTTTGCTTTGCGTACATATCGGTTGCAGTGGTTGCGGCGAAGGGGTGTCCATGCCCGTTCCTTGGTTATTGTAAAAGAATCATTTTCGGCATGCCAGCGCCCATATATCTGGATGTCAATGTTCTCTGGCTTGATAGGAATGGCATGACCTGATACGCTGTTGGTGCCATCTTATTTGGTATATACCGTTTCATGATTTTCCATTTCGCCATATTCTTCTGGTCGGTCGCGTTCTTTCTCGGCATGCAGCTCGTCGCCGCGAGGGAGTACGGTTCGTTCTGGATCGGCTATCTGTTCTCGATCGGGCTTCTGGCCGCCCTTTCGCTCGTGTCCGCCAAGAAGATCACGAAGCGTCTGCGCAACAGTTTTATCCCGTTGCTGCTTTCGTTCTCGGCTCCGTCCTTATTGCTTCTGATCGACGATTATCGCGAGAAGACCGTCTTTTCGGTGTTGGCATCGGTGATGTACTATGTCGCGTTTCTCGCGCTCTATCGCCTCCGGTTCGCGCCCAAGGACAAGACCGCACGCTCACTGCTTTCGACCGCCATGCTTTCCGCGATCTTTTTTTTCTATGCGGCCGCGTTCGGGTTCTACCTCAACTTTTCCGTACCGCTTTCGTCGCTCGTGTTCGCGTTCTCGATCGGATCGTTCGGGGCCGCGTATCAGACACTTTCCTCGGCTCTACAAGGCGACAAACGTCGTGTCGCGCTGTATTCGTTCATCATCGCATTCTGCGTCGGCGAGATTTCCTGGACAATCTCGTTCTGGCCGTTCGGATACCTCACTGCTGGTTCCGTTTCGCTTATGTCTTTTTATATACTGTGGGATATGGCGAACTCGCTGTTTCTCGGCGAGATTTCACGGAAGCGGACGCTCTGGTATCTGACGGTCTTCGTGGCCCTGATCGGGATCCTGCTCGCGACTTCGCCGTGGAGGATTCAGGTCTGATCCTTGTCGGAATCCGTCGCGCGTGGTATGCTCCGCTCGTGAACCTCTTTGCCTTACCTATGTCATTATCCAAGAAAATCCTCTTATCCGTGGCATTGTTCGTGTTCGTATTCGTCGTCGGAGGTGTCGGTGGCGTCTTTTTCCGTGACCGGGTCATCCCGTCCTTACTTGCGTCGTTCCCGTCGCTTTCGCGGATGGACCTGTTTCAGAATATCACCGGCAATACGACGATCATCGAGCGGAAGGAACAGATGATCGTGCAGGAAGACGATTCGGTGGACGCGATCGTCTCCCAGCCATCGACTGCGGTAGTGGACATCGTCGTTTCGATCCCGACGAAGGGAACCGCTCTACCCACGTTCCAGGCGGGGAGCGACCAGACTGGCGTGTTGCTTACGAACGACGGCATCGTCGTGACCTACGGGAGCCCGCTTCCCGCGACGACGCCCGCAAAGGATGCCACGTACAAGGTGCTGTTGCACGACGGGTCGAGCCATGACGCGACGCTTATTGCCGAGGACCGGCTTACGAACCTCACTTTTTTCCGTATTGCCGGGAATGATTTTCCGGCGATCTCGCTCGCGAACTCGGATGATTCGTCCGCGGGAAAGAAAGTGGTCGCGATCGCGAGCTCGTACGAGGACTATCAGAACCGGTTTTCCATCGGCGTCCTTTCCGACCGGGACAAGCGATTCAATATTTCCGGGAAGACCGTCGCCTCTTCCGAGAAATGGGAAGGCGTGTTCGAGACGGACCTTGCGAATCCCGATGCGTATCTTGGTGGGCCGGCGGTGAACTTCCGTGGCGAGATGGTCGGGTTGTTCGGGGAGACCGAACTTGATGGGAAAGGATCGTATTTTCTGATTCCGTCGAACGTCGTACGTGATACGCTCCAACTCGCGATTGACGGGAAGATTCCCGCGCGCGCGACGCTCGGGGCATATTACCTGACACTGACGAAGGGGACGTCCGCTTCCAATTCGGGAACGGTATTTTCCCGAGATCATGGGGCGCTCATCTATTCCCCGTCGGGAAAGACCGGGCTCGCGATTCTTGCCGGCTCGCCTGCGGACAAGTCCGGACTCCGATACGGCGACATCGTCACAACGGTCGACGGGGCCGAGATAAACCTCGACAACCCGCTTTCCGTCGCGATCGGAAAACTTTCGAGGGGCGATAAGGCAAATCTGACCGTCATCCGCGATGGCAAGGAGATGACCGTTTCCGTGCAACTTTGAATGAGGTGAAATGTTTCGGGAGATAACCGTTTCATGACATTCAAACAAACGCCTCAGCCAGGCGTTTTTTTGATGTGCGCTCTTTTAAAAAGTTACATCTGATACGCTATCGCGTAGCAAATGTAACTTTGGTTGTGGGGGAGAATATGTGGTAGAGGATGGAAAGGGAATCGTTTCGGAAGCATTTGTGTCGATAAATGTTGTGATCTTAAAGCATATATAATGCAAGCTTCGCGGAAAAGTCCAGTTTCTATCTTTAAATCAGTCCACTTTCTATTTTTAAATAACAGACACGCATGGTATCATTGACAAAAGATGAGAATAATGTATGCTATCCGGTCAGCATTCGCTGGCTTTATGAACCTTAAAACCATAAAACGGAGAAGAAGATGGCTATAATCATGACCATACCGGACGTGAAGAGCATATTCGGGAAGAAATTCTATGCGGACGACCAGACCGAACAGGTATTCGGCATCCGTCCGCAATACATCCCACTTCCGAAGGATTGGACGCCGAAGGATTATGAACTGCATGCAGAAGCGGGGCATATGCTGATCTGCTATCCGGATCGGCAACAGAATTCGAAGCCAATCACGCTCGAAGCGATGGCAACTTCGTATGCGCGTCAAGATGGACTTCCCGCGGGGTTGTTATGGAATGGACAATTCGAAGAGAGTGGGCTTTGCACAAAAAATACCTGGATGAAAAACGACCTTCTTGTTTCTTCTGGCGTACTCCGGAGTGGATGGCAATTTGTGTCACCCGAAGGGGTAGCTGGTACGGGAGGAGCAAACTTTATCAGTCAGACGGATGCTCTGATTGAAAATATGGAAAGTCTGTTGAACGGCCGCCTTCCACGGGCATTGCAAACAGCGATATCGAAATGGGAAGGATACGAGCGGGAGGTTGCGTATCAACTGCTGGTACAAGAGAACGATGCTGCTACGACACTTTTCCTTGCCTTCCTTGATATCGTCCGCCTTCTTCGGGAACCCGTGCAAAACACATTTTTCCGGTATCTGATCGTCCATGGCTGTACCGGTGAAAAGTTATTCTGGGATTTCTATTCATGGTCATCTTCCCCTTCGACCGGCAGTCGCCTCGTTTGCTTCGGCGCTGCGGGCGCGCGTGGCGCGCGCGTGTACAGGTGCACGCCGGATGTCTCGCTCTCGTCTTTGCGTGCCGTGGCCTCCCGCAGTGGATTTTGAGTCTTGTTTTTTGGACCTTTGTCCGGTATCCGACCCGTACAGGGTCGGATACCGAAAAAGCCTTTCTGTAATGAAAGGCTTTTCTTTTTGTTCGGTTTGCTGAATATGCTCGGTCACGCTAGAAACCGAAATCTAAACCATTTTCAATACGCCTGTCTGCCCGTGCTCGTATTGCTGCGCCTGTCCGCATCGCTACGCCAGCGCGACAGCCTGACGGGCAATCATGGCGACGGGCGAAGTTACATTTGCTACGCGATAGCGTATCAGATGTAACTTTGGTTGTGGGGGGGATATGCGGCGGGAAATTGGGAAAGCCATCCTATATAGGATGGGCTCTTTTTGACTGAGGAGAAGCATGCGACGGACATTTTGAAAGCCATCCTATATAGGATGGGCTCTTTTTTGACCCGAGTGTGGCATTCGGGTATGATGGGAAGGAAAAGGGGCTAGGATCGTATATATTTGAGGCAAAAAATCTGCTCCCACCCCTCACCTCGCAAGGCCGAGGAGCTCCCCTCTGGCAGGGGAGCGGGTACTATTGTTAATTATTCCGATATGAGACAAAGCAAACTGTTCACCAGGTCGCGGCGGGAGGCGCCCAAGGACGAGGAAAGTCGCAACGCGCAGTTGTTGATCCGGGCCGGGTACATCCACAAGGAGATGGCCGGGGTGTATGCCTATATGCCGCTTGGGCTTCGGGTCATCGAGAAGATCAAGGGAATCGTCCGGGAAGAGATGAACGGTGTCGGCGGACAGGAGGTCATGATGACGACGCTGCAACCGAAGGATATCTGGGAGAAAACGGATCGATGGGACGATGCCAAGGTCGACAATTGGTTCAAGACCAAGCTGGTGAACGGTGCCGAACTCGGAGTCGGGCTTACCCATGAGGAACCGATTGTCGATGCGGTGAGCGAGCACGTGAGTTCCTATAGGGATTTGCCGTTCGCCGTCTATCAGATTCAGAACAAGTTTCGGAACGAGCTGCGGGCGAAGAGCGGTCTGCTCCGCGGTCGTGAGTTCCTGATGAAGGACATGTATACGTTCAGTCGGGATCAAGAGCAGCATGAGCGGGAATATGAGAAGATCGTGGAGGCGTATTTCAGGGTTTATACCCGTCTCGGCTTGGGCGGAATCACATATCGGACCTATGCGGACGGCGGTATTTTTACGCCGCGATTCAGCGATGAATTTCAGACCCTGACCGAGGTCGGCGAGGATACCGTATATGTGGACGAGACGAAACGGATCGCGGTGAACGAAGAGATCCTGACGGATGAGAATCTCGAGAAACTCGGTCTCAAACGGAGCGAACTCGTGCCGAAAAAAGGGGTCGAGGTCGGAAATACGTTTCATCTGGAATCGAAGTATACCGATGCGCTCGGCGTGTTTTACAATGACGAAAAGGGTGAGAAGAGATCGATAATCATGGGGTGTTACGGTATCGGTATCAGTCGTCTGATGGGAGTGATCGCGGAGCTGTTTGCCGATGAAAAGGGACTCGTGTGGCCCGAGGCGATCGCGCCTTTCCGGGTGCATCTCCTGTCGCTTGGGGCGGATGAAGTCGCGAATTCGGCGTACGACGCGCTGACCGCGGCCGGAATAGAGGTCCTCTACGATGACCGTGACGCGCGCGCGGGAGAAAAATTCGCGGACAGCGACTTGTTGGGAATCCCGTACCGGGTCGTGATCGGCAAGCGTTCCGCGGAGAGTGGCGAGGCGGAAGTCAAACGCCGGACAAGTGATGGGGTCGAGATGGTAAAATTGTCCGAGCTTGTGAAATATTTCAACAGATAACATTCAGCAGATAACAGGGGACAGATAATAGGAAACTTCTCCCACCCCTCACCTCGCAAGGCCGAGGAGCTCCACTCTGGCAGGGGAGCAAGGAAACAGAGAAACAAGGGGACAAGGGAGTGGGGAACAGTGAATTTTTCGGTCTTTGCGAGACGAGTTCGCGAGGCACGTCGTTCGCGGGTGACTGTGTCGAGGCGTGGCAATCCATCACGTCGGAGACAGACGGGGAGCAGGAGGGGGACAGATAAAAGGGTCAATTTCTGGCACTGGTTCCCGATTAGGTTGCTCTGAACCCTTCTTTTAAGCTAAGATAAGCACAAAATCGACGTTTTATTTTTTATAAAGTAAAAAATGCTCAATCTGAAGTCACAAATCCCCCTCGCTCCCCCTTTCCGAAAGGGGGAGACTCACTTATTTTCGCTGGTACTCTGATCGATATCTCCCTTTCGAAGGGAGTACCGAGTCTTCGAGGGGAGGGATTTGTGCTTGATCGGTCCAAGCTGACGTATCGTTTTTTTGAATACATCGAGTAAAATATCTTTACGAAATTACCTAATCGGGAACCAGTGCCCAATTTCTAAGTATCTCTCTCAAATCTCATGTCGAGCTGTAAATCCGAAAATAATGACTATTTCACGATTTTTAACGGCAAGGGGAGCAGGCAGGGGATAATAGGGAAGGATAGTGTTAAACGATTGAAATCTATTGAAATATTTGGAATATACATGATGTAGTTTTCGTTCTATACTCGGATATAGGGAGAGGAAGAATCGATTCCCGTTTTTTCATACTGTTTTATGTTGACTGTTGATTATTGACTACTCTCTTATGGCTCACTCCGAACGCATCATCATCTCTCTGGGTGGGTCGCTCATCGTGCCGGACGGCATCGATTGGCGGTTTTTGAAGTCGTTCAAGACATTCATCGAGGATGAGATTAAGAAGGGGCGACGATTCGTCATCATTACCGGCGGAGGGCGCACGGCGAGGCGGTATATCGAGGCGGCCGGAGAGGTGACGCCCGTCACGGACGAGGATAAGGACTGGCTCGGTATCCATTCGACCCGACTCAACGCACACCTTATCAGGACTATCTTTCGGGAACTTGCCTATCAGAAAATCAGCACGAATCGGGATGATATCGAGGATTTTTCCCATGCGGAAAATCCGATTCTCGTTTCCGGCGGATGGCATCCGGGCTCATCGACCGACTATTGTGCCACTCTTATCGCCGAGCATCTCGGATCGAAGCGAATCGTCAACCTTTCGAATATCGACTACGTGTACGACACGGATCCGCGGAAACATCCGGATGCAAAGAAATTCGAGCGTATGACCTGGTCGGAATTCCGGGCGCTCGTGGGAGACGAATGGGATCCGGGTATGAGTTCGCCGTTCGATCCGATCGCATCGAAGCTTGCCGAGGCGGAAGGGATGGAGGTCGCGATCCTGTCCGGGAGCGATCTCGGGAACGTCTCGCGATATCTTTCGGGCGAGCCTTTCGAGGGAACCGTTATTTCGTAAGCGTATGAGAATCGCGGTACAGGCGGCTGATCTGGATGCGTCGCGGGTGGATGGGACGCGCGTGTATCTTCTGGAACTGTTGCGACGGTTCGGGCCGCTTTCGCCGAAAGATCTGTTCTTACTGTGTCATCGGGATACGTTCAATCCGGAGCTTGTGCCACCGGAATTCCAAAATTACGAGGTACGGACGCTACCAGGCGACCGCATGTGGATGCAGACGGCGTTCGCGAAGGCCTTGTTCGAACTGCGTCCGGACCGGGTGTTCATCCCACTGCAGGCGGTGCCGATCGCGACACCCGAGGGAACGGAAATCATCGCGACGGTGCATGATCTCGCGTTCCGGCACTTCCCGAAGACGTTTCCCGTTGCCGACCGGGCGAAGCTCAATCTCTTGCTTGGTGCGACGGTACGTAAGGCGTCGCGCATCATCGCCGTTTCGGAATCGACCAAGTCGGATCTCATACGGTTCTTTCCGGACCTGCCGGCTGCCAAGATCCGGGTCATCCATCACGGGGTGAACGCGGATTTTTTCGCGGCACGACAACCTGAGTCTGAACGCGACGCATTATTTGTTCGTTACGGACTCCTGCCGGAATCTTACGTCCTTTATGTCGGCGCGATCCAACCACGAAAAAATCTGGTCCGGCTCGTTGCGGCGTTCGAGATGGCGAAACTTCATCATCCGGATATGAAGCTCGTCATCGTCGGTGAGAAGGCATGGCTCTCGGATGCGATCGTCGAACGCATGCGCCGAAGTCCGTTTGCCGAAGATATCATCCGGACCGGCAAGGTCCCGTTTCGCGAACTCCCGATCTGGTATCAGAACGCGAGAGTTTTCGCGTTTCCATCGCTCTACGAGGGATTCGGCCTGCCGGTGCTCGAGGCATTCGCCGCGGGGACGCCGACTCTGTTGGGCAAGGCGTCAAGCTTGCCCGAGATCGGCGGTGATGCGGCGCTCTATGCCGATCCACAGAGCGAATCCGATATCGCCGACAAATTATCGCGCCTCTGGGAAGACGAAGTCCTCCGTGAGAGGCTCAGAAAAAAAAGCCTTGAGCGCGTCAAGCTCTTCTCCTGGGATCGTTGTGCCGAAGAAACGCTTGATTGTATCCGTGGGTGATTTTTTGTCTTATATAAAACCTTTTTGAAAAGAATTCATCCGCCGATCCTGGCGCTTATTTTCGGATTTTTGACAAAGCGGGTCATTTGATTTACAACATATTTATTGCATATCGTTTCTTAAAACAATCAAACTTCTCTATCCATGGGAATGATTCGATTCAAAAATGATGTCACGCCTTGTGAGGTGGCGTGTAGTGAAGATTTCGAAGAAATGCGGAAGCTGATGAAGGCTGTCCGAGTCTTGCCGATTTTTTGTACTGAGATTTCCGCTAAGGGGAAAACCAAAACGGTTGTCGTGTACCTTGATGTGGTCGCTCCGACAATCGGTCGGACACTCCATATCGCCTTTGAGAATGGCATATGGGCGCGGATCGAGCCTTGGAATGATGGCCATCCGTACTACCTCAAAAATGTCCACGAGGGGATTTTCGGGTTCGAAGGTCCGGGAACGGAAGTGCTTCGAAAGCTCATCAGATTGAATGAGATCATCGAAAATGGACAACGATGGATGCGATGGATGTCTGAGTAACAGTAAGTATCTATCTCAAATCTCAACGCCTATATAAGGCAAAAAATCCGCTTGCCG
>JBAXFX010000030.1:0-13744 GCA_037139695.1 Candidatus Moraniibacteriota bacterium
CCAACGAAATTTTCGGATTTACAGCTCGACATGAGATTTGAGATAGATACTAAGCGAATCCGTTATCCTTCCGTCCCGTACGCCTTTTTCTCCCTGAAGAAGAACGGCGCGCCGGCGACGCTCACCAGGATCTGGATGAACCGCACCAGAAGCGCCACCGCAAGCGCCGCCTCCGGCCGGATCCCGATCAGCGGGAAGAACGTATAGTATGCCCACTCCTTGAATCCGATATTGTTGATCGACACCGGCAGGCTCGACACGAGGCTGATCAGGAATACGGTCGCAAGATACGGAAAAATCGGCACATGCTCGCCAAGCGCGTAGAACAGCACGAGGTTGAACAGTCCCACGCCGACGAGCGCGAAGACGGTCGCCAACGCGAAATTGTCCCGCAAAAACTGCCACTTCGCATACCGGTCGATTTCCTTGAAAAATTTCCGCGTCTTCCCCGGCAGACGATCAAACAATCGCTGGAACTTCGGATGCGCATACACGAGAGTGAGCGCGATATTCGCAACCATAAAGAGGAGCAACAGGATGCCGAACCAGGCGAACATCGGCTGGGCGAAGATCTCGGAATATCCGAGTAGCCCGAAGACGAAGAAGAGTACCATCGTCGACCACAGCCCGATGAACCGCGTGAACATGACGGTCGAAATCGCCGCCGGGTACCGCTTCTCCGACTTCCCGAGGATGTAGCTCTGGTACGCGTCCCCGCCGAAAAACGACGGGAGGAAATTATTCAAAAACAGACCGGCGAAATAGAATTCCGTCGCGTTGCGAAACGTCATGGCGAATTTCTTGAACTGTGCCGCACGCCACCACCGTTCTATACACATGAAGATCCCGACGACATACAGCACCAGCGCGACCAAAAGCAAAGGTATCGACGCCTGTGACACTTCGCCCCAGATCTTCGGCCAATCCACCTCCCGGACCAACAGAATGATGAGCGCGACCGCCATCACCGATTTGAACGCGAAAAAGACCTGATTCTTCAGGCTTTTTCGTTCCAAAGACGGTTTGCAGGATTCCATGGAAAAATGATAATATTCAGTCATTCCCGTGTCTCTATTGTACCAAACTCGCACCTACTTCCAAAACAAATGATGTGGCATGCGCGGAGCGCGTGGTGAAGCGAAACTGAAGCGTACGCTCGGAGAAAGCCCCACGCACTGGCGAGTACGCCAGCAACCCCGAAAGAAAAAACACTCCTTGCATTTCTGATTTTGCGCGCGCCCGATTTTTTCTGAAAAAGGAAAGGGTGTTTTTCTTTCGGGGTTCTGCCCTCCAAGTATTCGGGCAGTGCGTGGGGCTTCAATACGGACTCGGCAAAGCGAAAATCTTTTTTTCTGGGGATTTGGATTTTTCGCTTTGCTTCGGCTGATTTCCCGCCCGCAGGAGGGGTCTGGGGAGGAATGCGGGCGGGATTCCCAATTCGCCTTTTCGGAAAATTTTCCGCCTATAATCCTGATTCCTCAACTGGATTCTCTTTCATTCTCTGCAAGATAATAAGTTTTAGTGCTTCCGCATCTTTTTTCTTTAAGCCAGGAAGATTGACTTTGTTTCCAGAAGAACCAAGTGATTCACCTTGTTGTTGATAGGCTCCGCCTAACCTAAAACTTTTATTACTACTACCGAACAATCCTTTACCGCCACCCTGTGACGCATCTTCAACGGCTAATGAAGCGAGGCCGAAAACTCTATCGAACCAATCCTGCTTTACTACAACAGTTTGAATTACTCCATAAGGAAGATGGCGTTGTTTTTTGGAAAAAACTCCTTGTTGTACATCAAAGAATTTTTCACCAGTTTGATAATGAAATCTTGACCTAATTAAAGGATTGGCAATTAACCAAATGGGTATTGCAATTACCAAATATGGAAAATAATATCCAAAAAACAACGCAATAATTGTAATAACTATTGCAATAATTGGTGCCTTGAAAATCCAAAGTTTTGTAATTGGATAATCTTTTTCTGTTACTGTTTGTGCTGTATGTTGAGGTGCTGTTGAACCTTGAGAAACGGGCGACGAAGCAGAAAGAGAGTTAAACGCTTCTTGAATATCAGCATTTCCCCAACCATTCTTAATCAAAGCATCTGTTACTTCTTGCCTACTCTCGCCTTTTGCGAGTTCTGACTTAATGTAATTTACAATTTCATTGTTTATCATACATTTGAAAGTTATTATTGAGCCTGAGGCGGAGTAGGCACTCTCTTTCTGCTAATGCGTTCATTTACAGTTTGGAGCAACATAGCTCTCAAACCATCAGAAGCTTGTTTTTCGACCCCGTCAATGTGCGTCGCCATTCCCGAAGAAATTGTTGCGCTCGACAGGTGTACATCGTAAAGACCGAGCATTCTGTCTAACAAGTCTTGATCGACATAGACATCTTGAACACGCTCGTAAGGAATTGTAATTTCTTGCGGAGTAATCGGTCCTTTCTTTATAACTATGTAATCAGATGTTAAATCGTAAAAATAAACTGCGTAATACCACCTTTGGTAAAACCAAGTTAACAAAATTATAAAGAATAGAAAACCGAAAATACCAACTGTAGATATTGCGAGCCAACCACCAGTATCAGTTCCAGAGCTTAAAGTGGCAGCAAGAATGCCCCAAAGAATGAGCGCTAAAATTATCCAAACCAAAGTGCTTGCTAATGTTTTCTTAAAAATCTTTTTCGGACTTAACGGAAACTGTTCTCTTGTTTTGCTTTGTGCTATTTGCATATTATTTACAATCTGTTTTTGTAAAGGACACAAAATATTTCTGTGTTGAATTTTCAACGGAATATGAATATTCCATATTTATATCCTGATCGAGAAGATTTTTTGTATCTTTATTTTGACAAATACTTGCACCTAAACTATTTTTTAACAATTCGTTTGTTATCTTGCTTGTATCAATACCAGAAAGAACATAATGGTAACGAATAGCGCCAGGCTCTGCAGTTACATCAACCATTGTTGTCACTTGATCCAATTTATAAGGTAAAGGTAGTTGAGCTTTTACTCCTTGCACAGCTTGATTTATGATCTCTACTTTTGATGACGTAGTTTGAGTTTTATTTTCCTTATTCAGAATTTTATTGACAATAGAGTTCTGACCAGTGGCTCCCGTATATGCACCAATAGAAGCATTAACAATAGTTAACAACAAACCAATAGAACACAAAACAATTCCAGTTATTGCCACACCGTGTTTTAAAGACTTCAGACCCTTTATACTAAAAACTAGACCAATAATTGTAATTGGTAAACCAATAATAGGAATAAACCAGCCAACCAATCCGATAATACCCAAGACTAATCCTGTTGTAGCTTTTCCATTTTTCGTTGCATCGCCAGCATTAAAATTTTCTGACATATTTTTTTATTTCTTTCCCTTATATGGCGTGTGCCAATTTCGAGAAGTGTTAAGGTTAATTAATAATTTTTTGATCATTTTAACTTTACTTATATTCTACCCCCCCCCACGACACTTTTGCAATACTCATTTTATCAAATCGTCAACGCTAATCTCAAGGGCTTTCGCAACCTTTTTTAGCGTTTCTAGTGTCGGATTTTTATTTTCTCCCGACTCCATTTTGATAAGCGTATTATTGGCGACATCGGCCAGTCTCGCCAACTTCTCTTGCGAAAGCCCTTTGGCTTCCCTTAAACGCTTTATGTTGTTTGATAAATTTTGGTTTGTTGACATATTACCAGTAAAAGATTAACATTATAGTAGAGGTATCCATTTACCTGTTACTACTATGATGTTACACCAAAATTTCAAACAAATCAATATGTGGAATCTTTTTGTGGCGGAAAATTTTCCGAAAAGGCGAATTGGGAATCCCGCCCGCATTCCTCCCCAGACCCCTCCTGCGGGCGGGAAATCAGCCGAAGCAAAGCGAAAAATCCAAATCCCCAGAAAAAAAGATTTTCGCTTTGCCGAGTCCGTATTGAAGCCCCACGCACTGCCCGAATACTTGGAGGGCAGAACCCCGAAAGAAAAACACCCTTTCCTTTTTCAGAAAAAATCGGGCGCGCGCAAAATCAGAAATGCAAGGAGTGTTTTTTCTTTCGGGGTTGCTGGCGTACTCGCCAGTGCGTGGGGCTTTCTCCGAGCGTACGCTTCAGTTTCGCTTCACCACGCGCTCCGCGCATGCCACATCATTTGTTTTGGAAGTAGGTGCGAGTTTGGTACAATAGAGACACCAGAATGGAACTTAGCGGTTGAGAACCAACCAAGGAGTGGGCGTGCCGTAGGCACGCCCACGCTGTTTCGCCCGTTTTCGCCAATGAATTCGCCAATGAATTCGGATTCCCGCCTTCGGCGGGACGGATTGTTTTTTCGCCAAGAAGCAGGTGCGAAATCAGAAGCAATTTTGACTCATAGTATTTGCTTAATACAAAAAGATTTTTTATTACTATGATAAATAATATGGAAAATAAAAAATTCTTTTTGTATGCTCGCAAGTCCACTGATGTCGAGGACAAGCAGGTTCTTTCGATTGACGCTCAACTCACCGAATTGCGGGAATACGCCGTTCGGGAAAATATTGAAATTTCCGCCGAATATATTGAGAAGCAATCTGCTAAAGTGCCAGGTCGTCCGATATTCAACAAAATGATGTTAGCGATTGAAACTTTCGGCGGAAACATCCTTGCATGGAATCCCGATCGTCTCGCCCGCAATTCGGTGGACGGAGGCAAAGTGATTTATCTCCTCGACACAGGGAAACTTGCGAGCATTAAATTTCCAACCTTTTGGTGCGACAATACTGGTCAAGGTAAATTTATGCTCAACATGGCTTTCGGGCAAAGCAAATACTATGTGGATTCTCTTTCCGAAAATACGAAACGCGGACTTCGCCAAAAAGTACGCATGGGAATATTCCCAAGCCAAGCACCAGTGGGGTATCTCAACGATTCACGGACAAAGACAATCGTGGTGGAAAAACGAAAATCTAAAATTGTGCGCTTGGCTTTTGAAAAATATGTAAAAGGAAATATGCGACTGGAAGATGTCTCAACTTTTTTGGCGAAATCCGGCGTTACCACTCGAACCGGAAAGAGAATCTCAAAAACCAAAGCGTCTTTTATCCTCTCAAATCCATTCTATATCGGACTATTCAAATATGGTGGTGAAATCCACGAAGGAAAACACGAGCCAATCATTTCAAAGAAACTTTTTGATGAAACACAGGAAATGTTGAAGTTTCGTGGGCAACCAGAGCGTAAACCACAAAATGAACCCCAACCTTTCTGTGGTCTCATTTCCTGTGCTTCTTGTGGAATGATGATAACTGCGGAAAATAAAACGAAGCGACAGAAAAATGGCAATGTTCACTATTATGTCTATTATCGTTGCACGAAAAAATCGAAAACTATCAAATGTCCCGAAATGTCGCTTCGTTCTGAAAAACTAGATGAGCAGTTATCATCTCTAATTCAAAAAGTTTCTTTGCCCAAAGACTGGGCGGAGGAATTGAATCGTCTTGCTTTGCAAGACCACAAAAACTCCGCCCCGTCTTTGACTGCTTGTGTGGAAGAAAAAAAGAAAAAGATTTCTTCTTTATCAGAAAAGTTAGAGCGACTTCTTGCTGGATATTTAGACCAAATTATTGATGAACAAGATTATCGAAATCAAAAAGCTAAACTATTATCTGAAAAGAAGTCGCTCGAAGAAGAAATCTTTAACTTTTCACACAAGCAGAATGATTGGCTCGCACCTTTCCAAAACTGGTTAAAAAACGCCCAATCATTGGATAAAATTGCTTCTGATTCAGACCTTTTTGCGAAAAAGGTCTGTGCCAAAGAAATCTTTGGCTCGCACCTGCTTCTTGGCGAAAAAACAATCCGTCCCGCCGAAGGCGGGAATCCGAATTCATTGGCGAATTCATTGGCGAAAACGGGCGAAACAGCGTGGGCGTGCCTACGGCACGCCCACTCCTTGGTTGGTTCTCAACCGCTAAGTTCCATTCTGGTGCGTCCATGGTAGCAGGAACCACTCATTTCCGGAAGGGTCGGTAACTTATCGAATTATTTCTATGGCCATCATCTACGAAACGGAAAATTTCATCCTGGAGTCCCATGAGACACCCGAAATCGATCGGCTCGAAGGAGGACACGTGAAAATCAGCCAAAAAAATCCCCGTCGTGTTCGAAGGAGTCAGGCACGACGAATTCGATAAGGACATACTTATTCGAAAGGGAAATTCTCTGGTCGGAATATTTCCGACGTGATAGCATCATTCATCGATCCAACCGTCTGATTTGACAGCGGGCGGATGCGTCCCTATACTGGCGCATATGAACTCCACAGTACAGACGACGAAGAGCATCGCATGGTGGACCGCTTCCTGAATGAGGCGGATTGTTTGACGTTGTCACCCGTTATCCCGCCTCTTTCCAGGGCGGTTTTTATTTTTTATCCCCATACGAATATGTCTCCGAACACGCATTATCTCTATCGTGGCGCATCGACTTTTTCCTGGCGACATTCATCGACTCTTCCGTATGATTTTCTCATGCGCGTATCGTATCCATCATCATTCCAATCATATGGCCACATCCATTCATGACGACAGCGAGACGGGCAAGGTAATTCTCGGTGAACTTCCGGACAGCAAAGGCTACTTCGGCGAATACGGCGGACAACTGATTCCACCGGAACTCAAACAAGCCATCGATGAGGTTGCCGCGGCGTACGAAGAAGCGAAACACGACCCCGCATTCCAAAGGGAATATAAGGACCTCCTCTCGGAGTATGTCGGGCGCCCTTCCCCGATCTTTTTCGCAAAGCGCCTGACCAATACGCTCGGCGGGGCCAAAATATTCCTCAAGCGCGAGGATCTGAACCATACCGGCGCACACAAAATCAATCATACCCTCGGCGAAGCGCTGCTTGCGAAGCGGATGGGCAAGACGAAACTTCTCGCCGAGACGGGCGCCGGACAGCACGGCGTGGCACTCGCGACCGCCGCAGCCCTCACCGGACTCGACTGCGAGATCCACATGGGCGCCATCGACATCGAAAAACAGCATCAAAACGTGTTACGCATGCGGATGCTCGGAGCGACCGTAATCCCGATCGAAGGTGGCGGACGGTGTCTGAAAGATGCCGTCGACAGCGCCTTCTCGGCATTTATCGCCGATCACGAACATACGTTTTTCGGTATCGGCTCTGTCGTCGGTCCGCATCCGTATCCTATGATGGTCCGTGACTTCCAGTCGATCGTGGGTGAGGAAGCCCGTCGACAGATGATCGAACGCGAGGGACGACTCCCCGATACGCTCATCGCCTGCGTCGGAGGCGGCTCGAACGCGATTGGTCTTTTCACGGCGTTCCTTAATGACAAGGTCGACATGGTCGGCGTGGAGCCAGCCGGACGAAGTTTCAAAAAAGGCGACCATGCCGCGACGCTGACCCTTGGCACGCCGGGTGCCATCCATGGCATGTTCACGTATCTTTTGCAGGACGCGGAAGGGACGCCCGACCCGGTTCATTCCGTCGCCTCGGGCCTCGACTATCCCGGTGTCGGACCGGAACACGCCCACCTCAAGGATACGGGGCGCGTCACCTACGCGACCGCGACGGACGAAGAGGCACTCGAAGCGTTCTCCCTTCTCTCGAAAACCGAAGGTATCATCCCCGCTCTCGAGAGCGCGCACGCCGTGGCATACGCGATGAAAATCGCGCCGAATATGGACAAGGACGCGATCATCCTCGTCAACCTCTCCGGCCGCGGCGACAAGGATATCGACTACGTCGCCGATTTGATCAGACTCGACTGATTATCCCCTCTCTTATCCGACTCCATCTAAAAAGTTACATCTGATACGCGATAGCGTATCAGATGTAACTCCGGATGCTTCCATGTTCGGATGACAATAGGCTGTTTTGGCATAGCATAGATAGACGTTTCGGAGAAAACATTCAGTATCTATCTCAAATCTCACCGCGATAATAAGGCAAAAAATCCGCTTGCCGGCTGAAATCCGAAAATTTCGGCTGCAAATCATTCAAAAATCGTCAGGTTACGACAGCGGGATCCTCATCTCCTTCGGATACCCGTCCTCATTTTTCATGATTTTTCACCCAGAGGGTGACCAACCTTTGGTTGGCGCTCAAACGAAATTTTCGGATTTACAGCTCGACATGAGATTTGAGATAGATACTCAGAACGAATCACGATTCTTTTTGATAGCATAGTATGCTTCCGAGAGAAACGACTCGAACCCGTCGGTCGCCATTTGTTTGTCATAAAGATCCTGGAAAAATTCCGTTGCGGATACTGTCCCGATACGAGCCTGCTCGTGTATGCCGTAAAACGACGCCTTACGTTGAAGTAGTCTCTGAATGCGTGAATCGTTCAAGACGATAGGCGCGACAATCTCGCTTAAGTGCCACTCGAGGTGTGGCGACTCGAACAGCTCCGGATCCATATCAGGGAACAACTGTTTCCATTTCTCGAAATAGAGAAAATGAACGCACTCGTGCATGACAATCTCCCGTATAGCTTCAGACGCATAGTCGAAGCAGACTATAAAACTCCAATCGGAGAGAAATCGAGGACTGATCGGATCGATAGACACCATCGCTTGTATTTCCGATCGTTCTTTCGGCCATCTCGTTTGAAGAATTTCCGAAAGCGCCGTGAAATACTCCGTTTCGACCGGCTCCCAATCTTTCCGGAACCGCTCTTTGCATGTTTCTATCGTCTCACGGTGTTCCGTTCTGAATCGGACGACGTACTTCCGGACACACTCCGCCTGTTCCGCTTCTGACGCGACAGTATGAACGATGCCCAGATTGGGATGCTTCCGCGTGACACATTCCGCGAATCCATAGTCATCCATAGACAAAAAATCCCGAAGCATCTCGACTTCAAGGGACAACGGTACCTCGCTAAACACCACTTTCGGTACATCCATAAAAACGTCAGCGCGATATGCAACGATGATACTCGTCCACGTATTTCTGCGCCACCGCATGCCAGCTCATCTTCTCCGCCTTCGTGGCACTCGCCGCGCCCATGCGCGCACGGAGCGATGCATCGGCCACGAGTCTTCCAAGCTTGTCCGCCAAATCCTCGGACGACGCCGTCTGAACGAATAGTCCGTTCCCCCCGTTCGTCACGAGCTCGTCGGTCCCGCCCGTGATCGTCGTGACGACCGGCAAGCCGGAGGCGATCGCCTCGAGCACGGTGTTGCTCATCCCCTCGTTGAGCGACGGGAGGCAGAAGATATCGGCCTCGCGATAGATCGCCGGCAGCTCCTCGTGCGGTACGAGCCCGCGGAACTCGACGCGGTCCGCGACACCGACCGATGTGGCGATTGATTCGAGATTCTGACGTTCCCCGCCCCCGCCGACGATGATAAGCCGGCTCGTTCCCGGTATCGATGCCATTGCGCGGATCAGAAACCGGATCCCCTTCCGCGGGGTAAGCCGTGACACGGCCAGGATACGAACGATGCCGTCCGACATCCGACGCTCCGCCGACGAGAATTCCTCCGTCGACACGCCGTTCGGGATGATTGGAATCTCCTGACCGAAGTCGGTCTTGTGCGCCAGGTCGCGCAGTCCGGCACTATTGGAAATAACGCGTGCGGCATTGTGCCAGATGATCCGGACGACCGGACGAAGAATCGCGTACAACGCCTTGAACCGCTCGCTGTACCCCGGCACGTCCGCTCCCCGAAGCGAGACGATGTACGGCAAGTGAAACTGACTCCCAAGTACCAGGGCAAGGAATCCGCACGGAACCGTGAAGAACGCATGAATGAGATCGAAGTTCCCCTCCTTCCTGATCAGCCTCTCCGCAAAGAAATAGGCCCTGAAGGAATAGGCAAGCAGATTGCTCCTGGACTGATAGTGCAGGTTCGTGGCATCCTTGCCAATCGGCAGACGATGAATGACAATCCGATCACCGATCTTCTCTTTAACATATTCCTTTCCGACGGCCGATGTGACCAGATGTACCGTCAAGCCCGGAATTTTGGCATACTCACGCAACAAATACGCCGTAGCGTTTCCTGCCCCGCCCCCGAGCGGAGGATATTCATAATTGAGAAACAATATTTTCATATCTATCTCCCTATCGAACGGTATTCGAAACCAAGCTCTTTCATTTTCTTTGGCTCATAGAGTAGGCGACCGTCGAACACGATCGGCGCATTCAACGACTTCCTGATACGGTCGAAATCCGGCGTACGGAATTCTTTCCATTCGGTAATGACGAGCATCGCATCGGCACCGTCGAGTGCCTCATACTTATCCTCGAAATATTCGATGGATGGGTTGTCACCGAAATATTCCGGCGTTTTTGCCATCCTCATCGCTTCCGGATCATGCGCCCGAACGGTCGCTCCACGTTCGATAAGCGTATCGATGACCGTGATTGCGGGAGATTCGCGCATATCGTCCGTACCGGCCTTGAACGCCAATCCCCACACACCGAACGTTTTCCCCGTCAGGTCTTCGCCGAATTCACCCATCACCATCTGCGCCAAAACGAGCTTCTGCCGTTCGTTGGTGTCGAGCGTCTGCCGAAGCATCCGGGCATCGTATCCGAAATCACCGGCCGTTTTTACCAGCGCCTTCACGTCTTTCGGGAAACAGGAGCCGCCGAATCCGGCACTCGCATACAGGAATGCCTCGCCGATGCGAGGATCCGCGCCCATGGCTTTCCTGACATTCTCGTAATCGGCACCGGTCTTCGAACAGATATTGGCCAGTTCGTTCGACGCCGAGATCTTCACTGCTAAAAAGCAGTTCGACGCGTATTTCACGATTTCAGCCGTCTTCGCATCCATCGCGAAGAACCGACCTTCCCGACGCGTAAACGGGGCATACAGTTCCCGCATCGTCGCGATTGCCTTCTCGTCGTCGGTTCCAACAACGATACGACTCGGCTCCAGGAAGTCTTTCACGGCCGTCCCCTGTGCCAGAAACTCCGGGTTGCTCACCACGTGGAACGGAATCTCGACGCCCCGCGTTTCCAGTTGTTCGGCAATCTTTTCCGTGACCAGCTGCGCGGTTCCGACCGGTACCGTCGATTTGTCGACCACGATAGTCTCGTGATCCATACACCGTCCAAGATCGGTTGCCACCCCGAGCACATGGGAAAGATCGGCGCTCCCGTCCTCGTTCGGCGGAGTCCCCACGGCGATAAAGACGATGTCGCTTTTCTTGATTGCATCCTCGAAATCGGTCGTAAACGAAAGCGTCTTGTTCTTCAGGTTCCGAAGTACAAGCTCGTCCAGGCCCTTTTCATGAAGCGGTGCTTTCCCGGATTCGAACTGGGCGATCTTGTTCCGGTCCTTGTCGACGCAGATGACCGTATTGCCCATTTCCGCGAAGCACGCGCCTGTCACCGAACCCACATACCCGGTCCCGATTACCGCTATTTTCATATGAGTGTCTGCCTATGGACTATGACTTGATGATCTCCCGTATCGCGTAGTTCATCCGGTTCCGCTGCCGATAGTAGATCTTCACGGCGATGTCCACCAGGATGCCGAACACGAACAACTGCACCCCGACGAGCACGAGGAGTGTTCCGACCAGTGGCCAGATGCGTGCGGACAGCGATGCCCCGAAGAAGACCTTGTCGATGAACATCCAGGCAAGGATGACCAGACCGGCGAAGATGGAAAATATCCCCGTACCACCAAAAAGATGGATGGCCCGCGACGAATATTCGCGCCAGAACCATAGGAATACCATGTCGACGAACCCCTTGATGCCACGCTTCCAATTGTATTTCGTCGTTCCATGGACCCGCGGATGATGAGAGACCTTCACCTCGGTCACGCGGAATCCGTCAAGAAGGAGCATGGCCGGCATGAACCGGTGCATCTCGCCGAAGAGATCCACGCCGTCGAAGCATTCGCGTCGGTACGCCTTGAGGCTGCAACCGGAATCATGGATGCCGTCCTTGATGAGGAACCCACGCAACAGATTCGCCGTCCGAGAAAAGATCTTCTTCATGAACGGATCCTTGCGCTTGTGTCGCCAGCCGGACACGACATCGTATCCTTCCTCGATTTTTTCGAGAAGTAACGGGAAGTCCGCAGGGTCGTTCTGCAGATCACCGTCCATAGTGATGACGATGTCGCCCGTAGCCGCTTTGATACCCGCGTCGAACGCGGCGGTCTGTCCGAAATTCTTGCGGAAGCGGATCAAACGAAGCGGTGAGAGTCCTTCACAATCCGCGACAGTCCCGTCCGTCGAACCATCGTCCACGAAGACGATTTCATACGGCTTACCGATGCCTTCGAACGATTCTTTCACCCTTCGGTGCAGTTCCTTCACGTTCCCTTCCTCGTTGTAGAGCGGTACCACTGCCGACAGATACGCCTTTTGATCTTCCATAACACTATGGTTCATTATCACATTATACGCCGACAACGGCGCCATCGGACCACCCTGGGCCGGCACGTGTTCTTCTCCCATTTTAGAACGTTTTTCCCGTTCCTGCAACAGAAAAAGAACCGATTCTGGCTGATAGCGCTTCGTTCTTTCACTCCTCCGCTGGAAATCGCCTTTTATTCCGAGGACCCTTGACTTTTTCTCCTCTTCGGACTATGTTTGAGGTGAGGGAGGCAGACAGAGTGTTTTATCACGATGGCATCGTTGTTTAATAACTTTGAAAGTCCGGATTTCGGAAGGTCGCAAGAAAAACATTTCTTGCCATGGGATTCGTCCCACCACCATCCGATGATACTCATCGTGATCGATGCCGACAGCTTCATCACCTGAAATCGTCTTAATCCGAGACCCGTTCCTCCCTCATCAATTTGCAGCCACCATGCAGAGAAGAAAAAAGACGTTCAGGCTTTTCTCCTGAACATTCATGACAATCATGAACATCTTTCTTTCTTCCCTCTCTGGTGGCTTCTTTTTTTCCTTTTCCGACTTGACTTTTCTCACCGTATAGGTTTCAATACATTTGTTTGCCAGACATCGTTTTTTTACAAAACCAAACCATATTCACATGCAGTTGCACCTTCATACCATATTCAGGCATAAGATAGGTGATCGGGGTGTCCCCAGACGGTTCCTCATGAAAATAGAAGCGACCTTCGATTCCCTGACTCAAAACGACATCAACCCATTCTTACACATCAAAACCGACCTGCAGTCACAAGGGGTCATAACGCTCCTTACAAGAGATTATTATTCCAAAAGATTCTCATTCGAGCACATCGATAATCCGTCCCCATTCCCTTTTTTTCACCAGGCTGCCACGATGAGCCCATTCGACTGTTTCGGGTATATTCAGGCGTATTCTCCGCATGTCGACCGCATTACCGAAATGCTCGCATCCGTCCGCGATTCTGGGATGCCACACCTCACATATCTCAAAAATGGAGTTCAGGAACGGTTTTTCGTCCAAAACCGAACGTGCGAAAAGAAACACTCCTTCGTGAAGATCTTAAATGAGTCGGATATCGTTCTCTCGAACTACGTGACCATCAAGAGACTGGCCAACCTTGGCGCCATTCCGGAAAGTCAGGAGATGACTCTTCGCCAGCTGATCCAGAACCGACCATACCGGTAAAATACGATCAAAACACGAAAGCTGTCATATACACCGTTTCGTGGCGATAACCGCCACAAAACGGGTCTGACGGCTTTTTTCTTTTCCCTGACGCGATCTCGCAGAGTCATATATCATTGCCGGCCTAAGTATTCTCTTGTCAACATATGAGCCCCAAATGAATTGGCCGGCTGAAATCTATT
>JBAXFX010000031.1:0-13561 GCA_037139695.1 Candidatus Moraniibacteriota bacterium
ACGGTCTTTCTCCCTTGCCAAGCCATAGTCTCGACGGAGGCTGGTTTGCCAAGCCGTAGCCTTGGCGAAGACTGGTTTGCCAAGCTGGATATATGACATCGATCGTAAACCGTGTGGTTCAGGGTGCAACCCTGAACCTGCGACTTGGTTTTTCAGGAGCAGGGTTGCACCGCGCTCCTGCAGGCAATCGGATCATTTACCGGATGCGAGAACGGAGAGGTTTTCGATCAACCTCGTCGCGGCGATGGGGTTGATGGATTTTCCGCTGCGCGATGCGATATACCTGGAGAGGTCGGTCGCCTGTATCCGCATCAGGAGTGTCAGAGCGGACCGGAGCGAAGGGGTCCGATCAAGCAACCATGAATACTGCCTCATGTAGAAATCCGTCTGGTACAGCAGTTCCACTTGGTTCCGTATGTATGTTTTTTCGATCCTGCTGAGAAAGAAACCGAGGTCCGCATAATGATCGACATTTTTCAGCATCGACGCCCATGATGTGTCGATCCGGAACGGTCGGGTCGCGACAAAACGATTCCCGGCGACATCCTCGGCCGAGACCGTGAGCACATGGTCGCCGAGTGAATACAAGGACGCGTCGATAGCGGTCTTCGCAAATATCTTCCCATCAAGCGTCACGGAAGTCGCCTGCCCGCTTACGGAGGAGCCGGCATCGGCGATATCATACTTCACGGATACGCTCTCGCTATTCTGATATGACCGATTCTCGGGAGACGCGATCGACACCAACGGCGGGGTCGAATCGATTCGGAACGACACCGACCGATCCACCTCTACGTTATCCGCGACATCTTCGCTGTGAAAACGGACCGTATGTGCCCCGTCAGTGGAAACCGTCACGGTATCCCCCTCGACAAACGCGCTTCCGTCGAGCGAAGAAACGGTCTTTGCGACGCCGGACAGATTGTCAGTCGCGGACAATGTCATGGAAACGGCACCCGTATACCAATCAGTCTTCCCTGTTTTCCCGGAGAGTGCGACGTCCGTTTTTGGCGCCGTCTTGTCTATCCGTATTTTGTCCACCGCAAGCGTCGCCTTGTTCCCCGCCACATCGATCGCCTCCCCGATTACGGACA
Organism: Candidatus Moraniibacteriota bacterium; assembly: GCA_037139695.1. Lineage (GTDB taxonomy): Bacteria > Patescibacteriota > Minisyncoccia > Moranbacterales > UBA1568 > JAAXTX01. The sequence goes on from JBAXFX010000031.1 coordinate 1,095, forward strand.
AGTCAGACCCTTCTTGAGAAAGTGTCACGTCCGGCGTCACCGACGCTACACCCGACTCGCTATCCGAAGCATCAAAATGTACCGTGACGTTCCCATTGTGCCACCCGGTCGCATTCGGCTCGGGCGCGACGGTCGACGTGAGCGTCGGGGGCGTCGTATCGGCCGGTACCCCGCCCGAAACCGTCCCTCCGGAAACCGTGACCGTCTCTTCCGCGAGACTCCCGAGGGTAGCCACGCCAGAAACGGAAACCGACGATTCCGTTGGCATATCGGAACCGGCCGGCTCGGACAACCGGACGAGCTCGACCTGATAGGTTCCATTGCCAGTCCCGACGGTGCGGACCTGGTAGTCCCCGTCTTCGGGATCGGGAATGGCGATGAACTCGTTCGCGATATCGGAACCGGAATAGAACGCGTCCGGAATCTCTTCGAGCGTCTTTCCGGTCACGAAGTCCTTTCCTACGCGCCTACCATTCGGCGAAATAATCTGCACATCAACCGGAGAATGGACGAACGCGAGAAGGAGCTCCTTCTTCGGAGCCTTGTTTTCGGCCGTGTCCGGCCGCTGTCCCGTCAGGATTTCCAACACGTCTCGCTGGGCATTGGTCGGAATGCTCTGATGATCCGAATTGACCTCGATCGTCTCATCAGCCCGGATATCCTCGCTCTTCGCGGAAACGAGCGGAACGGTACCATCGCCCTTGCCCTTGATAAGTCCTTGGTCTGTCAAAAATGGAATTTCAAAACCAAGCGGGTACCCGTGAGTCCATTTCTTTCCTATATTTGAGACTATAACATCGTATCCTGTAATAGTTCCTTTTGAATTACCAGCTTGACCATAAATCTTATCAAACTCCACAGATAATAATTTCTCCTTTCGAACCGGATCATTGAGGCTACTCAGAAAGATATTCTCGGGGTGACCCGCCGGATACGACAACATCGAACCATCCTTAGAATCCTGCAGATAGGCATACGTAGGAAGCAGCTCCTGAAGTGATGCGACGGGTCGGTCATGGATATAATCAAACCGGTCCCCGTATTCAGCTTCCTGCGATTCCTGACTTATAACCCGCTGAATAAACATATCGCTCAGGGTCGGCAGATAGGCGTCTCCTTCCCATTTCAGATAGGCCTCAGGCGCCCCTTCCTGCGGAGTGCCGAGCGTGACCAATTGGTCGACATCATCGGCATAGGCATCGGACTCGATATATTCCCGTGCCAACAGTCCTCCCATGGAATGGGCGACGATGTCCACCTTCGGCCAATCGGCAGTCGCTTTCACTTCGGCGATCTTATCGCGAAGCAAGCCGGCATTGTTCACATTGCTGTCCCGCCACTCATACGGAAAGGTAAACAGGTTTTTCCCGGGAATATATCCCTGATCGACGAATTCCTGATACAGGTTATCATAGGAATGGAGGATCGGATCGATCTGCCACAAGCCGCCTTTCTTCCAGGACCCGAGTATGCCCGGAATGATGATGACCGGGTCACGGAAATCAGGATTCTTGAGGTACCCGGACGTATCGACGTCGCCATTTATAGGAATACACCAGACGAACCGATTACAATCCTCGACCGGCCCCTTATCACTCCCCCACCAATTGTACCGGAAGTCTGGTTTCACTCCTACCGACAAATTCAACACCAAGACATTAGCATCCCCCAGAAACCGTGACCGATGCACTGAAACCTTGTTGGGATCAACATATCTTTCGATCAATATCCCAATTTCATTCTCATCGAAGGTGGTATTTTCTACCGAAAGACGCCCACTATGGACATGTAAGGCTCCTTGAAAGGCCGCGGCATTCGCGGACTCAAAAACGGAGTGGCTTTGAACGAGATAGGCCACCCATCCACCTCCCGTAATCGACGCATTCGCGACCGACACCGATCCACCGTCAACAATGATCGAATACCGGTTCGCGCCCTTGGCCCTCCGAATAGTAGCGGGATGCTTCACTGTCCCCTTCACGAATAACGTCCCTTTAACGGTAAGGGCGAAAGCGCCATCGAAGGTCACGGTCACACCTTCGTCTATCACGAGCGTTCCGGTCGGGGCGACGATAATGTCAGTAGTCAGATTCCGATCAGCCGTCCACTCCTCGTATCCGCTGATTGTCGTCACCGGTGACTCCTGCGAGAAAATGTTCGGGACATGCGTGACCGCCGGCAGGAATGATCCGACCAGCAGTATCCCGACGAGAAGCAATCTTCTAACGTGTTTCATAGTCCTTCCTATAGAGCAGGAGGTAGATATTCACGAACGGCCAGATATAGAGGGAAAATATTCCAAGCCAGCGAATGCTATAAAAATCGAACATCATCGAACCGATATTCACCAAGAAGCTCAGGTTTCCAAGAATGGAAAAGACCAATAAGGCGCGGAACCATTTCCGCGAGACGGCAAGTACGATAATCGAAATCACGAACGAGACCCCAAGAAGAAACAGACTGCTCTCTAAATCGAAGGCCGGGTTCGAAAGCCACATCATAATAATCCGTTTATCAGTTTTTTTCTTGATTGTCAGTATACCACATATACCGCATTTTCCCTATTTTTTCTTTTTCGCCTTTCCTTACTTCCACCCTTGGTCGATGATGCGGGTCATGATCTGTTCCTGTTGGACGTTCATCACGCCCTGCGGGGTCTGCTGCGCCACGACCTGCTGCGTCTTCTTGAATTCCATCTTGATAGCGAACCGGTTGGATATGCCGGCGCTCTCGATCGCGGCGATGATATAGTCCTTCTTGTTCTCCGCGCGAAACTCGCCGCACTCGGCCTCGGGGTTCCACTGGCCGTGGAGCACCATCTCGTCACGATACGATTCATAAAGCGAGGTGAGAAGCGTCGCGAGTTCGCCCTCGGCATACGAGACCGTCCTGATTCCAAGGTCTTCTTTGGCCTCACGCCGGCCGATGATGTACTGGTGCGAATAGAGTTTCTCCGTGAGCGCGTCGATGATGCCGTCGATTGCATTCTCGTCGAGTTTGGTCTGATGACTGCCGAGGAGTCTTTTAGCGAGGAGCCGGATAAGCTTGTACGTGCGGTTCACGTTGCCGAGTGCGAGCGGATGTACCGAAGGCGTGCTATCGGCAAGCTTGTTGAAGATCTTGGTCAGTTCCTCGTCGCCCTTGATGCCGACGCCCTCTTTCGCCAGGTCGAAGTACGCCATCACTTCCTCGACCGAGATCGGGATCCGGGCCTGCGGATTCTGCGGATCGGCCGGATTGAAGACGTTCGCGGTCGAGGGATCGATCGGGGTCAGCTCGCCCATATCCGTCATCACGATCTCGTCGGCCCCGAGTGCGATCATCGTCGCGGCGCTGTGTGCCTTGTACGGCACGAGGACCGAGAACGTATCGCAGTATTCGCGGATCATGGAAACCAGCCGCCACGGCACCATCGTGTCCCCGCCCGAACTGAAGAGCACGAGGTCAATCTTTTTCACCTTACCGATCGCGCGCAGCTGCTCGCTCATGAGCGGAATCACATCCATCGCGATCTTGGCGCTCACCGGTCCCTGCCGATCACTCGTCACATAAGTGATGACCTTGGACCCTCTCGATTTTTCGATTTTCTGCAGAAGTTCGGTACGTTCCATAGGTGTAAATGGTTTTGTTCAAAAGGAGCTCCATCCAACGGGAGTTCCTTTTCTTATTTCCCCTCCCCAAACTTCTCGATGCGCGAGCGGATACTCCCCGGCTGGCGACCCAGCATTTTCGAAATGGATTCGATATCCGAACCACCCGAGACGAGCCGCTTCAACCACTTATCCTCATCCTCTTTCCACGGCATATACGCATGCGGATATTTCTTTCGAAGTTCATCATAGCGACCAGGTTCACCTGACAACTTCTTCCCCTTTCGTTTCTTTCCCTTTACTCCTATTTCTCCCATTTCACCCCTTTGATCGACAGGGTTCCGCGCCCCGCAAACAATCAAAAACGCTTCCTCATCCTTTTTGATTTCCTCCTCGCTCCGTGAACCGAACGACACCTCGGCAGCCGCGCTTTCCTCGCGAAACAACACGTCCCGATCGCGCACGCCGGGATGTGTCATGAACGCCCGGTCGGAAATACCCGTAAGCGTGATCCCCGAAAGTGTGCGTACCCGCGAAAGCGCCACGTATCCCTGCCCGAATTCGAACACGCGCGACAGGTCCATGACCGCCGCATCAAGACTCACGCCCTGACTCTTGTGTATCGTCATCGCCCACGCGAGCCGAAGCGGGATCTGCCGGATCCGCGCGACGATCTCCTCCCCTTCCTCAAGCGCCCAGTCAGCCGGCTCGACGATAATCGACTCGCCATCGCGCGTGCGTACGATCGGAAACTTGGTCGAGGACTCAAATCCCGTCACCGTCCCGATCGTCCCGTTCACATAGCCCTCATCGGGATTATTCTTCGTAAACATGACCGCCGCGCCTTCCCGAAGCTCGAGCGTCTCCGGCGAGAGGCATCCGCGGATCAGTGATGCAAGCGGTTTTTCCGCTCCGCGCGTCGCCATACGAAACACGCGTGCCTTACCGGGAAGCCGGCCAAGCGCGGCCGTATTGATTGTGTCCACGTCGGCATTGTGCGTGAAGAGCCGGGGTAAGTCCTCGTCGGGAACATCGTCTTCACCAAGCAACCGTTCCCGAACAAGATGCAGATGCGCTTCCGTCACCTCGTCTCGCCGTATCGCCGAAAGAATCTCGAGAAACGCCGCATCCTCCTGCCGGTGCTGCTCGGACAGGTAACAGACGACCGGATTAACCGCCTCCCATGCCGAAGATTCGAACGCGAAGCGAGCCTCGCTCGCACCATTCTCCCCGCGCGAGACCGGTGGCAGTTGGAAAAAGTCACCCACCAAGACCACCTGCATCCCGCCAAAAGGGAGCGTCGTCCCACCCTTGGCAATCCGACACATCCGTTCCACGAGGGCGAACGTCCGCGCATCGAGCATCGAGACCTCGTCGATGACGAGCACCTTCGTCTCACGGATCCGCCGAACTGCGACCCGATTCTTCAACAGGTGTCGGAATCCCTCGTCGTCGATATCCCGATGTACGCCGACCCCGCTCCACGAATGGATCGTCGTCCCCCGCAGGTGCGTCGCGGCAATACCGGTCGAGGCGGTCATGGCATACGGCACACCTCGCCCACGCAGATAGTCCGCATATCGGTTCACGACATGCGTCTTGCCCGCGCCCGCCTCCCCAGTCAGGAAGACAGAGGCGCCAGTCCGTAATATGGCTAGAGCTTGATCCTGTGTCATAGGCCAATGGTAGCAGACTGGGACCGGCAATGAAAGTCGAAGTTAAAAGTCACAAAAAAAGAGACAAGAAAAGGGTCAGGTACATTCTTCGGAGCGAAAAGTTACCTGACCCTCTACGGAGTCATCCTTCATTCCTCCAAGGAGCTAAGCTCCTGAGTACAAGGTGGTAGTGATTCGGGCTAAGACAATATGCGATAATTTCATTCGATGGTTGCGATTCCTCTAAGGAGCTAAGCTCCTGTATACAGGAGCTTAGCTCCTTTTGGGTTCAATTCTCAAATTTCAGCGACGCACCGTTGTTCATCACGTTGGCGACCGCGAGCCTGTCACTCCAGAATGTATTTTTGCAATTCTTTTTTATCCCTGAAATAGTTTGCGTTGACATCAAGGAACTCAGCATAGCTCGCACGGCTCTCGGAGCCCAGCTGGCCAAATTGATTCAAGACAATTTCTTTCTTACACAAGGTCCCATTCCGCTTGCCAAGATATTCCAGCGCACTACAGTACTTCCATTCGTCTTGCATGGGAGTAGGGACCGAGCCTCCACTTGGGGACTTAGTCCCTAGGTCTTCACCTTGGTATCCGTGGATGAAATAATTTCTATTCACATAAGCGGAAAGCAAAAGCAGGTATTCATTCGAATCGATGTGAATGGCCTTGAATGGTCCTTGGAATAATGAACCGCTCCGCTGGTATTTTTTGTTGAAATAATTCGTATAGCCCGTACCAAGTTTATGCATAAAAATCTTTACCCCATTTTCAACCAACTGCTTCAGAATAAGGTGGTAGTGATTCGGGCTAAGACAATATGCGATAATTTCAACCGATGGTTGCGATTCCTCTAAGGAGCTAAGCTCCTGTATACAGGAGCTTAGCTCCTTAGAGGAAGATTTTATATTTTTCTGATTCTTCAAAAAGATTCTTTGTTCATATGTTGAATTGTCGTTGAATTCCCGAAGGTACGTCAGGAATCTCACATAATCTCCTTCATTCAAAAAGACCTCGCGCTTATCGACGCCGCGGTTGTAGACATGATAATATTCGTCATTTGCAAAAACCGTTTTGCGCATACATTTATTTAGACAGAAGGAGCTAAGCTCCTGTATACAGGAGCTTAGCTCCTTTTGGGTTCAAATTTACGGATTTCAGACGACAAGCAGATTAGTTGGCTTATTATCGTGGTGAGATTTGAGATAGATACTTAGGGATTGTTCTTGAGGCAGCGGACGGAGAAGCCGTATGGATTAGTATCAATATGTCGGTTAACCGTTGCACTTCCAAAAAAATGTCTCGCTACCGCCGCGGTACTGCCAGATTTTTGAGATGATGCAAAAAACGTGTTGCCACCACGACCAAAAAAAATGCCATTATAATCACGAAAACCATCTAGGGGAAAATTAAGTCCAGATGATCCTCCGAATATCATCTTAGCACCAGCATCACGACAGTCATCTCCATTTCGACTCGCGCTACACGTCTGTCCCGGATCCTTCAGGAAGTTCTCGAGCGTATACTGCTCGGCATCGGTCGGTACGTGCCAACCGGAGGGGCAGATGCCTTGAGCACCCGGCGTGGTGGAACCATACATCACAGCGCTCCATTGATAAAGGAAGCCGAGCCTGCCACTTTTGATATTGGCGAGGGTTTCTTCGGCATTGTTCGACGTGTTCGGTGGATAAGCATAGTAACCGTTATCATTTCCATTCCATGTAGCACTGGTCGGTCCACGGGTAATAGCCGTACCGTCGGGATATCTGGTCGTCATCATGTTTGATGCCATCCAACATTGGGTGCCAACAGCTACAGTACCATACGGATTACCATCAGCATCAGACACAGAGGAGACTCCTCCGCACGGGTCGCTATTCCCGAACGCGACCGACGCGCTGTTGTTCATCACGTTGGCAATCTGCTCCTTGGTGAGGGCGTAGTTGTAGATGCGGACGTCGTCGAGAGCGCCGGAGTAGTAGGTGGAGCCGACGAGTCCGAGCTTGATGGCGTTGGCAGAGATAGGAGTGGCGGTCTCGACGAGGATGTGATTCCAAATGCCGGCGGTGACAGCTCCGTTCGGCTTGCCGTTGACGTAGATGGTCGGGGAGGTGAAGCCGGTGGCACTGACCGTGCCACTGGTTGCCGAAACCGAGATACCGCTGGCGAGCTGGAGAAAAGATTGAGTGGTGGAAGTCGGCTTGGCCCAGAAAGAGACTGCCTGAGCGTTGGCGATGGACGTCGGTTCGTTGACGGAGTCGTTCACTCCGTCGAAATTCAGTCCCTTGCCGTATTTCCCGTTGTCCGTCCAACCGGAAGTCGACGTGGCAGGCGATGCCATGTTCGTAAGCGTACCATTGAGTGCCGAGCCACCTACGCCAGAATTGTTCGCCGTCGTTCCGTTGCCTTCGTCGAATTTATAATAGACAGTCGCTTCTTTGGAAGACTGATAGTTGCTACTCGCATCTTCCCCGGTCATATCCTGGAGGACCTGTTCCTGACTGCGGGCATAGTTGTAAAGTTTGACATCGTCGAGGAGACCGTCGAAGGCATAGGTGCCACCAGACAATAACGCTCCGATACAAAGAGGACCACTGTTCACGGGTAAAGCCATATCACTGAGAGCCGTACTACTCACCAAGACGCCATCAACATAAAATTTGCCATAGCCTCCACCTCTGGAGATTTCCACATGATGCCAGACGTTCAACAATTGTTCACTGCCAGTGAAAAAATTGTAGACAGGGCCTGCAGCATCACCAGTAGCTGAAGAACTATACAGTATAGATTTATTCCCGCCACCATCAAGCCTAAGATAATAGTTATATCCTGGCTTCCCAAGAACCGTGCCCCTATTAGTACCACCCCAACTCTTGGTATACATCCAAGCCGAGATCGTCAGGTTTGAGGAAGGAATGTTCAGACTGGGAGAGTTCGGCACGGTGATCCAGTTGGCGCTATTGCGGAATTTCCCGGCACCACCAATTTTGCCGACCGCCCAATGGCTACCGGTATCGGTCCACGTGCCGTTGTTGTTGTTCCCGCTCGAATCCGCCACCGTGTTGCCGGTGTTCTCGTCCATTTTCCAATACCCCACCGGCCCCGGCGCCCAGTCATAAAGCTTGCGGACTTCCGCCGGCGACAGCGCGCGATTGTAGATGCGGGTTTCGTCGATGAATCCACTGGTTGGAACCATATTATCAAATCTATTTCCAATATAATTATATTTATTAACTGACAATATACCAGATTGTCCTGTCACACGAGTGCCGAATACTCCGTCAATATATGATGTTATGATTGCGTTGCTCGATGCGGACTGAGTTATAACAACATGATGCCATTTCCCATCAACTATTTTTGAAACAGCATCAAGTATTGTGAAAGTACTACTCCCAAAGAATGCCAGGTTTCCACCATAATTCATTATACCAATCGTGTTGGACCAGCCACTGTCTCCCATTGACATAAATACCTGATCCCCACTTTTAGAAGATTTTACCCACATTGAAAATGTGGCGGCACCCTGCAGTGTTCCTTGATTCGTTTTAATATACCCTCCCGTTCCATCGAAACTCCCCCCGCTCCCATATTTTCCACCTACAGTCGAGGGCGTAAGTCGGTAGCCGTCGGTCGAGGGCACGCCACCGAACGCCGAAGAGACCGTAACGCATGTCGCGGTGTTGGAAGACACCGTTCTTGTCTGTCCGCTATAGGTTCCGCTCGTGAGCGTGATCGTATCGTAGGCGAGGGCGTTGACCGTCCAGGCCTTGCCCGTATCACAGACGGTCGTGGTGGAATTGCCGCCGGTCGAGGTGCCGGTGATGCCGGTTGCCGTCCCATTATTCCCATTTCCACTTGCATCAATCACTTCTCCAGTGGTGCCATTCCAGCTTGATTCGTCCATTTTCCAATACCCGACCAGGCCATCGCTCATCCATTTGTCCGACCCGTCACCGAACGAGGCACTCGTACCGCTGTTGGCATCGGCGCTCGCGAGTCCGGCGGCATAGTCCTGTCCCGCCTGCGCCTTGGTGCGGGCATAGGGATAGAGCTTTGGTTCGTCAATCTTTCCGTTGAAATAGGTGGTGTTGACCACGCCGAACTTGATCGCGTCGGCGGTGATGGGGGTACCGGTGGTAATCTCGATGTGGTTCCAGGTATTGGCCGTTATGGGAGAGCTGGTCTTGCCGTTGACGTAAATAGTCGGGGAGGTGAAGCCGGTGGCGGAAACGGTACCGCCAGTGGCAGAAACCGAGACGCTGCTCGAAAGCTGGAGGATGGACTGCGTGGTCGTGGCGGGACGCGCCCAGAAAGAGAGGGACTGGACATTGGAAATGGATGTCGGCTCATTCACATAATCATCCGTGCCATCGAATGCCAAACACTTCCCGGAGACGCATTGGTCTTCGGTCTGCCATCCCGACGTCGCCGTAGCCGGTGAGGACATATTGGTGAGGATGCCGTCGCTCACGATCGGATAGCGCACAATGACGATACCAGAGCCACTGGCACCAGGACCACCGGAACCAGTGCGGTAACCACCGCTACCGCCACCAGTATTTGGCGAAGCGCTACCAGCGCAATTGCCACCACCACCAACACCGCCAGTGCCAACATATACTGTTCCGCAACCACCGCCACCGCCGGCATAATACACGGAAGTTCCTGAAATATCGAACGCCTTACCAGGTCCACCAGTACCACTATAGCCATTACTACCCGCGCCACCAGCTCCACCACCGCCACCACCGGTGGCATTAGCACCAGCACCGCCGGCATTACCATAGCCTGTTCCTCCGCCGGAATTCGATTGTGTCGTACTTCCACCATTTTTTCCTACAACATTCGCATTGCCTCCGGCAACGGCAACTATATCCGAAAAAGAAGAGCTCGAGCCACCAGCTCCAACGGTCAATGGGATAGGAGAACCGCCGGGAACCGCTTTCGTGGGATGATACACGACCCCACCGCCAGCACCACCACCGTTCGTATACGATAAATTCGCCCCACCAATACCACCACCCCCGACTACCAAGACTTCGACAGAAGAGACTCTTGCCGGTGGAACAAAGGTACTGTTCCCAACCGTCGTGAACGTGTGAATGACAAAGCCATTTACATAAGTGATCGTCCCGCCGGTCCCAGCACTATTATTCAGGGCGTTTTTTGCCACCGTCCCCGTCCCCTCATCGAACGCCCAGTATGCGATGGGTCCTGGACCTTTCTCTTCGGTGCCGGTCGTGCCGATCGTATAGTTGGAGGCCTGGGTCGGAAAGTCGGCGTTCACGAATCCGTTCTGGACGGTCGGGTTACCATAATAGGAAAAGAGGGATTGGGAACCGGACAAGAACGTCTGCAGGTTCACATGGATCACGGTGTTGGCCGTGGCACAGCCCGAGACGATGAAATAATCCTGGAGATTGCCGTTCGCGTCGGTGAAGCGGAGGTCACCACAATCGTTTTGGAACTTGGTGGTATCCGAGGTGTCCAGCGTGAACGCGATATATACGTTGGTCTGTGCCGTGGTGTTATTCGTCACGGTAATCGACTTGCGATAGAGCCAGCTGTCGTTCCACCACGCGGCACTGGCTTGGTGGACGAAGAACAGGTTCGAGACCGGCAAGACGACGATGAGCGCGATAAGAACGGAGGCGACGATGCGCCGCGGGAGGGTGGCGAAACACCAGCGGATGAACGATTTAAGTTTTCTTTCAATATCCCTAACCTTCCTAAAAATATCGACGCGAAGCGCCTGCCAGGTCTGTTTTGGATGCCGGATACACCAGATGGTCGTTTTGAAAAAACGTGCATAGTCCCATTTCCAGAATCGGAGGGATGTGAAAATCCGAACGATACCATCCGTTCGTTCCTTCCGCCTGCTCCCCTGCCCGAGGGGAGCTGTCACGTCCTCGTGACTGAGGGGTGGGAGAAAGTTCCCCTGCTTTGCCATGCCGGAGTCTTGGCGGAGATGGGTTTTCTGTTCTTTCTGGATTGCTTCGTCGAAGACTCCTCGCAAAGACGGAGGGGTCTGTTTTTGTTTCTGTTCTTTCCGGATTGCCACGCCCGAGTACGGGCTCGCACCCGCCTGTCCACGATATGGCATTTCGGACAGGAAGACGGAGGGGTCTATTGAGTCATTCTTTGATGTGTGTGGTTTTTTCTTTTTTCGGGTACCGAAAACCAAATCGCGCATACGCTGTGCGACCTTTTTCTTGAACACCGAAAACCGAGGGTACTGTTCCTTCATACCCTCCCATTATACCACAAGAAACGCCCGGAAAAAAGGACCAGGTACCCTTTCGGAGCGAAAGGCGTACCCGACTAATTCGTATAGCCCATACCAAGTTTATGCATAAAAATCTTTACCCCATTTTCAACCAACTGCCTCAGAATAAGGTGGTAGTGATTCGGGCTAAGACAATATGCAATAATTTCATTCAATGGTTGCGCTTCTTCCAAGGAGCTAAGCTCCTGAGTACAAGGTGGTAGTGATTCGGGCTAAGCCAATATGCGATAATTTCATTCGATGGTTGCGATTCTTCCAAGGAGCTAAGCTCCTGTATACAGGAGCTTAGCTCCTTGGAAAGTCGTTCTTCATTCCGGAACCCGTCCCCTTTGTCTCCCCTTTGTTTCCCCTTCGTTTCCCCTCCATCCCATTCCGTCCCCCTTCCGTCAGTTTCGAAAGGGAGATATCGATTACAGTACCAGCGAAAAAAGAACGTTCTCTCCCCTTATCCTAAGGGGAGGACAGGAGGGGTTGGAATATGAAGGATGCTTATAAAGATGCATATTGAATCGACGGACCTTCAGTCTCGGACCCTCACCTGTCCGGAGTACCGGACATCCTCTCCCGAGGGGAGAGGAGGGAACTGAAAGAGCGTTGCAGGCAGGACTTATGACTTGTGCCCCTACTTCCCTTCCACGATCCACCAATCAACATCGATATCCTCACTGGTCGGCTGATCGAGCAGAATCTTGAATCCCACATAATCACCGGTGTCAGAATCTTTTATTTTCTCGACCCAGCTCGACGATCCTGGATTATTCTCAAAACTCGTAAAGATCTTCGAGCCAGCCGTGACCGCCTTCGTCGAGACTTGAACGTTCTTCCCGTCGCTTCCAGATCCTGCCTTTGAAAGAGTTGCTTTCCCGATAGTCGCCGCGGTCGGATCGACGACGGTGATGACGAGTCCGCCGGTTTCGACGAGGG
>JBAXFX010000032.1:0-13370 GCA_037139695.1 Candidatus Moraniibacteriota bacterium
TCGACATATTCTTAAAAACGATATGCTGACTTCGACCGATCAAACACAAATCCCTGCGCCTCCGCTAAAAGCTTTGGCGACACGCGGTCCCCTCGGCACGGTCGTTCGTAAACGACGTGCCTCGAAGACTCGGTACTCTTTTCGAAAGGGAGATATCGATCAGAGTACCAGCGAAAATAAGTGAGTCTCCCTCTTTCGGAAAGGGGGATTGCCTTCTCCAAAAAAGAGAGGGCGAGGGGGATTTGTGACTATGAGCGGGGCATTTTTTACAAAAATAAAACATCGATTCTGTGCTTATCTTAGCACCAAAGAGGGATTCTTAGCCACCTCATCGGGAACCAGTGCCAAATAACAAATAGTAGGAACAGGGAACTTCTCCCACCTCTTACCTCGCAAAGTCGATGGGATCATCCTCCTCGGGTAGGAGAGTAGTGAATAGGTAACAAGGGACGAGCGAGCAGATAACCGGGAGCATGAATCGGGAAACGGAAATATATATGATGGATCGCTTGTTCTCTGTCGTTCTCTCTTTGTTTACCGTTATCTGTCTTTGCTTGCATGATTGCCCGGAATGCGTGAAAATGTCGGGGTAGTCGGCTGGATCCTTCTCGTCTTTTTATGAATTTTCTCTTGTCATTGCTCCCGTCCGTCAGCCATCTCGGCAATTTTGGCTATCTCATCGCGTTTGTGATCGCGTTTGCCGAGTCTTTGCCGTTCATCGGACTCATGTTTCCCGGGACGATGATTATCGTCTTGTTCGGCTTTTTTTCGTCCCAGGGATTCCTTCATTTCAAGCTTCTGGTCTGGGTCGTCGCGGTCGGAGCCATACTCGGCGACATCATCGGATACCGGTCCGGCATCCACGGGAAAAACCTGTTTCGTGAGGGGAACCGGTTTCTTCGTCCGTCCTATCTGGAAAAAGGAAAAAAATTCTTCAGGGCACACGGGGAAAAAAGTATTTTTCTTGGCCGGTTCGTCGGTCCGTTGCGGCCGATTATTCCGTTCGTCGCGGGATTGTCCCACATGGAGTGGTGGCGGTTCCTCGTTTGGGACATCGTGGTGGCGCTCCTGTGGTCGTGGTCGCACCTGGCACTCGGGTATTTCTTCGGCGGGGCGACAGCGGTGATCGAGACCTGGTTCACGCGGGCGTCCGTCTTTTTCGTGCTCCTTGTGGCGACGCTCGTCATCTTATGGTACGTCGTCAAGCGGTTACGGCCGGTCCTCAGGATTTTCCGATCGGTCATCCGGTCGATGTGGGTCGCGATCGGTGAGAATCCCGATATCCGCAGATTCCTCGGAAAACACCCGAAGTCCGTCGCGTTTATCAGTCGACGCTTCGACCGGAAACGCTTCTTCGGCCTACCGTTCACGATGCTCTCGCTCGCGGCGGCATACCTTGTCTTCCTCCTGTCCGGCGTCGTCGAGGGTGTCATCACGGCCGAGCCGATCGTCTTCGTCGACGCGCGCGTCGCGAACCTCATGTTCGCCTTCCGGGATACGGGATTCATCCGGGCGTTTTTGTGGATCACGCTCCTCGCTCGGCAGGATACCGTCATCGTCCTCTCGATCGCCTTCGTGGCGACGCTGGTTCTGTGGAATAAACGGGCATACATTGTGCCATTCTTGGTTACGCTTGCCGGGAGTCAACTGTTCGCCTCGCTCGGCAAGCGGATTATCCATCGACCGCGGCCGTCAATCGCGTATTATATCGAGCCGTCGTTCTCGTTTCCGAGCGGGCATGCGGCACTGTCGGTGGCGCTCTACGGGTTCATCGCGTATGTCCTGTTGCGCTGTACGAAACGCAAACGCTATCGGACGCTTATCCTGTTTTCGGCGCTCGCCGTGATTTTCGCGGTCGGGCTTTCGCGACTGTATCTCGGCGTGCACTTCCTGAGCGATGTCTGGGGCGGATACCTGCTCGGGGCGCTCTGGCTTATCATCGGCGTCAGTCTCGTCGAGTCGGGGCACCGAAAGAGGAACGTTACACCGTCTGTTCATGCATGGTCCTTACGCCATGTCCGGTCCGCAACGGCCGCACTCATCATTATTCCCGCGGCATGGTACGCCTATCAGGGAGTTCGGTACGAGCCGACGAGGGTGGTGGTTGATCGGACCGTTCAGACGGAAGTTTCGGACGATGTCGTCGGCGCGTTCGGTCGGCTCGGTCTCCCACATTATTCCGAGACGTTCTCCGGAACGCATCAGGAACCGATGAGCTTTATCATTGTCGCGAAAGATGATGATACGTTCGTTGCCGCTCTGGAGGCCTCCGGATGGAAATTGTCCGACCCCGTGACCGTCGCCAATATGGTGACGCTCGCGGAAGCGTCGGTCACGAAGGCGAGCTATCCGCGCGCGCCCATGACACCGTCGTTTTGGAACACGCACGTGCATGATTTCGGATTCCAAAAACAGACGGTCGAGGGGAATGTCCGGGCCCGGCATCACGCGCGGTTTTGGAAGACCTCGATCCGGACGGAGGACGGAAGTACCGTATACGTAGGAACGGCGAGCCTCGATGTGGGCATCAAGTGGCTCGTCACGCACCGGATTGCGCCGGACATCGATACCGAGCGCGAGACGCTCTTCGGTGACCTTTCTTCCGCCGGCCAGGTAGCGTCCGAGAAGAAAATCCGTTTCGTCGACCCGGTGCTCGGCCAAAACTTCTCCGGCGACCCGTTCTTCACCGACGGCGAAGCGTATGTCCTGACCTTTCCGGCGGGAAGGTAGCTGGTCGCTGTCCAGCGACTCTCTTCTTGGTTATTTCCGCGGACTATGATTCGGCCTTCTTCTTTGATGAACGGTTTATCCATGGTATACTATCGCTATGGAACCAAATAGAAACAAAACCGTATGGACTTCAAAAACAAAAATATCGGAGTGATCGCTGCCATCATCGCGGTCGTGGCGATAACGGCGGGACTCATCGGGTTCCTGTTCGTGAAAAAGGTGGAGGCGCCGACAGCCGTGTCATCGACCGCGGGTCAGGCGTCTCAGGCGGTCCCGCAGGTACAGTCGGAGGCTTCCAGGATTCCGACCGGTTGGAAGACCTATTCGGGAGATCTGTCGGGCCTCTCGAAGCGGTTTACGGGAAAGAAGATCAGTTTCAGCTATCCGGCGGAATGGGGAGCCGTTACGGTGGAGCAGTCATCGGAAGGGACCGCGTCCGACGGACCCGGCGAGCGGGTGTATGACCTGCTGAAAGTTACGTTCTCCTCGTATCCGAATGACTATGATGGCCTAGGGGCAACGATAAAGATCACCGACGCGAAGTCGTATGCGACGCCTCAGGACGTCACGTTTCTCAAGAGAATCGCAATGAGCAATATCCCGGTCGGCGACAATGATCTCGTTGCGCTGAACAAATTAGGCCACGGATACGGAAGCACGGTTTTTTTCGGGGTGAACCTCGCGAAGAAATTCGTTCCGCAAAATGTCCAGACGTCCGATGGTGCCGGTAAAGGAATCTCATTTTTCATGGACGATACCCAGGGTTTCGGTCCTGGCCTGAGCTACAACGTGACGCTCTTAGATCAATCGGCTGATGCTCTTATCGGCGGGAATTTCCCCGTGACAAGTTCGCAACAGGATGTGCTCGCGAAAGAACTTGATTCAATCGACCTCTCGGTCGAAGGCGCGGGCGATACATGGTACGGGAAGAAGGAAGCTTTGGTGAACGGGAGCTATGAATCCGATCCGGACTATATGGCGATCGTGAAAAATGTCGATCGGGTCATGCAAAGCGTGAGTATCCGGTAGTAGGCATTCCCTATGCAAAAAAGACGTCCAATAGGGGCATTTTTTCGGATCACGAATGATGTCTTCGAAACGTTTAAATCGAAAATTGACGATTTTTTTGGCTTATATAAGGCTCCGTTTTTCGACGAAATGGAATACGTAGGGCTGGGTCCCCGTGCCCGTTCTCGAGTCATCCGATATGAAAAACCGATAGTGGAAATATCTATTCCGGTATTTTTTAGTAGTCAGTTTTCGTGATAGAATATTTTTGCGTGGTATGAAATAAACGGATCAATATGAACATCAATAAGGGCAATGTCGGAGTGATCGCGATCGTGGCAGTGGGGATCGCGATAGTCGGGAGCGTGGCAGTATATTTCGTGATGAGCGGTCGGAATCAGGTGACCGATATCGTACAGCAAGTCGCTCAATCGACGGAGCAGCCTTCGAAGACCGATACGGTATCGGACGCGAAGGATACGGGTGTACAGAAGAAATACGTGAACGATCATTATCGTTTCGCTCTTTCCTATCCGACTGATTTCGGGTATCAGGATATGGAACACAGTCCGGAATTGCAGAAAACGGAAATCATGACTGATACGAGCGTCGGGCATACCGTATTCACCGCGTCTTTTTCGCCGGCGAATGCCGCGGACGGGGTCGTGAACGACGCGGTGGATATCACGATTCAGAAACATGAGAACCGAAATAATACCCCGTTCACGATTTCTCCTTTCAGTTCGGATCCTCCTTTGAAGCTCGATGAAACGACGGTCGGCGGCGTGTATGCCGTGCATTATGTTCTGGGTCAGTCGGTATCCACGGAACAAGGAACGATTCAGGTCGTGAACGAGGCGTATGTCGTAGAGAATGATGGATATGTCTATACCATCGAATCGAACGGAACGGATCCGGTCGCCCGGTCCGCGTTGAAAGGTATCATCGATTCGTTCAGATTCACCGGAGCCGAGACTGCGTCACTGAAATTGTATGAAAACGCGAAATACGGTTTCTCACTCGATCTCCCGCCGACATATTGGTATGACGAAGTGAGCGATCCGGGTGCTCCGGCAGCTATGGAGTTCACGCTTGTCGTCGAGGATCCGAGACTGCGGATCATCACGCCGATTATTTCGAAGGACAATAGTATCCGATTGCCGAAATACGGACAGCTATTCTCGGTCATCGTTCGGGATATATCGAGAATCAATCCGAACGATCCGATCATCGGGCTCAATGATACGGAGTCCAAGTTGAAATCATCGGCGACGATCGGTGGGGTCGTCGGTTCGCGGTACAGTGATTGCGCCTATATCGTGCGAAACGGGAAATATGAGTACGAATTCCTGTTGGAGTCGGGCGATAATAGCGGCGCGACCCATACGCCGGAGATGAAGCAGGCCTTTGAGGATATCGTGAAGACGGTCCGGTTCAAGTAGACGTTTCTGACTCGTACGGAACGTATTCTCGTTCGGTGGAGGCGTGGTTTTTCGGGGGATACTATCAAGGCATAAAACAAACCGTATGGACTTCAAAAAAAACAATGCCGGAGCGATAACGGGAATAGCTGTGGTGCTGGTGGCGACAGCCGCGGTGTTCGGGTTCCTGTTCGTGAAGAAGGTGGAGTCACCAAAAAAGGGAGCGGATATCCCGGTTGCGCAAGTGGCAACCTCTTCAGCAGATCAGCATAGACAAGGTTCATCCGTTCCGACATCAGAAATGGTTGCAAGGGATGATTATAAGGCTCGCCTTCCTCGTATCGAGTGTGCTACGCGGTCTGTTTCTAATGACGCTTTATTACAAACGAAACCAGTAGCGATGGGTATGTATGAAATATATCAAATGCCAACTTGCCTCGTAGTAGTTGATACGCAACAACAGCGATATGTGACATTCGGATTCCGTGATTTCGTGCGTAAATCCGACTCTTTCAAGCAGGTCGTCGGAACGTCTCAGGCTAATCTTGGGTTTAATGTTCAAGTCAATGAAAGTGGGCTGGTGATACTGAATCTTTGGAAACTGAAGGCGGATTGCTCGAAATATCGGAATGATGCGACGTGTTCGAACGATGAGACGACTTATACTCAACCGCTTCCATGGAATGCGAGTGATGAGGAGTGGTCACGGATCGGGTCGATTGTTGAAGTGGCTTCCATAGACAATTTCGATCCAATCCCGAAAGCGAAAAATATCGCCTCTGATGCGGTAGAGAGGGAATCACAAGCCAATGCGACATATACGTCCGATACTCAGACTTCTTCCGTAAATTCTGAAGTTTGCAAGGATTTTTCCGCAATCAAGGAATATGTATCGAAAAACATTGCGCCATCGGACAGTGAATCCTCATCGGACAGTGAATACTTAGACTGGACGCTTTTCGAATGGAAACGGAAAACGAGTGAGCCGTTCATAAGTTATCCACCCTTGCGACTTTTTCATTATGTGTATGGCTGGAAAAATGATGCTCCGATTTCACATGAGAGCGAATTCTTCCAATCGGTTACGGAAAGAAATTCAAAAAATATTGGCAGTGGAATACGCGATGAGGCCAAGAGACTCGGTCTGGTTATCGATGAAATCAACACCTTGCCATTATGGTCTTTTCCACTCGGATATGGGACTGATTTTTCGTATGTGAAGAGTGTTTTCGCACTCAGAAGTGACAACGGCGATCTGTATAGCATTTATTTGTCGGGTAATCCGGATGGCGGCGGCGCTGGCGCTGCTGGTACTGCGGATGTGTCGATATCATGTGGAAGAGCCGTCGATACGTATGATCTATTGTACGACGAAATGGATTTGAAGGCAGTAGAGAAAACTCAAGATCCGTACGTGGAGAATCGTGTATATGGCAGCGTTCTCTGGGAGGGGAACGAGGGCGTGGTGGCTTCGTTGGATTATGCTCCTACATGGCGGGGCGATTATTACTATCATGACGGATCATTTGAATTGATGGATAATCCGAAGGGTTCCTGCATGGCATATGAGTCACGAAAAATAGGCAAGGGAGTGAGATGCACGTACCTTTCGGATGATGGAAAGCTCTTCGTGCGTACGGCTGAATATTGATAGTCTCTATCACAAAAAAACCGACCCATTCGTCTCGGGTCGGTTTTGTCTCTGCTGTTATTTCTTCACGTCTCCCAGTTTGTGCGGGTTGTGGTTTTTGCACGTTTTATCCGAACAGCGGTCCGGTATCGTCTTGGTCCCTTCCCCGCCAAAGGCGGACTGCGGGACTATCTCACTAACTTGTGAGGGTTGTGATTCGGGCAGGTCTTATCCGAACAGCGGTCCGGTATCGTCTTGGTCCCTTGCATCATGAGGGAACCGCAGGTGGGGCAGAGTGCGCCGGTCGGCTTGGCCTTGATGGCGTTCTTGCACTCCGGATAGTTGGAACACGAATAGAAAACGCCGAACTTACCACGCTTCTCGACCATCTCGCCCTTGCCACACTTGGGGCATTTCACGCCGGTCGAGTTCTGTCCGCTCTCGTCTTTTTTGATGTACTTGCACTTCGGATAGTTCGAGCAGGAAACGAACTTCCCATAGCGTCCCTCGCGCTCGACAAGCGGCTTGCCACAGTCGGGACATACCTCACCGGTCTCTTTGGGTCCTTCGATCTCTTTGCCTTCCATAGTGAGTGCGCCGTCACACTCGGGGTACTTCGAACACGAGAGGAATTTACCGCTTCGGCCGAGTTTGATGACCATCGAGGCACCGCACTTCGGACATTTATGTATCGCGTCGGCCTCGCCGAGGTGGGTGGCCTTTGCGGCTGACTTATCCTTTGCTTTCACAGCCTTACTGAAGGGGCCGTAGAAGTCGGAAAGCGTCTTGGCATACTCGCGCTTGCCGTCCGCGATCTCATCGAGCTCGTTCTCCATTTCCGCGGTGAGCGTATCCGAGACGACGTCGGGAAAATGTTCCGAGAGGAATCCGTCCACTACGTCGCCGATCTCGGTGGCCTTGAGCGATCGGCCCTCCTTCTCGACATACTGCCGGTCGAGGAGCGTCTTGATGATGGATGCATAGGTAGACGGTCGGCCAAGCCCGCGTTTTTCGAGCTCCTTTACGAGACCGGCCTCGGAATAGCGATTCGGTGGCTCGGTCTGTTTCTCTTCGTCATTGATCGTCTGGAGCGTGAGCGGGTCGCCGGAGGAGAGCCTCGGCAGTTCGACGTCGTCCTTGCGGGCGTCGGGGTCGGCCTCAAGCCACCCGGCGGTCATGAGGCGCGAGCCGGTGGTGGAAAAATCCGGTACCGCACGGTCGGTCGTGTTTGCCGAGACTTTGGTGCGGAGGAGTTCCGCCGGCTTCATCTGCGAAGCGAGCGTGCGGGTACGGATGAGCCGGTAGAGCTTTTGCTGGTCGGGCGGTAAGGTGGGAAGTTTACCGAAGGATGTCGGGCGGATCGCCTCGTGTGCTTCCTGGGCGTTCTTAGACTTGGTCTTGAACCGACGAATCTGAAGGGCACTGTCACCGAAGGCTGTTTTCACCGCCGTGGCGATATGGCCGAGTGCCTCTTCGGAGAGCGCGACGCTGTCGGTACGCATATAGGTGATGTGTCCCGCCTCGTAGAGCCGTTGCGCGAGGCGCATCGTGTTGCTCGGGGAAAACCCGAGGCGAGAGCTCGCCGTCTGCTGCAATGTCGAGGTGGTGAAGGGCGGGAGGGGGTTGCGGACAATTTCGGTTTCTTTCACTTCGACGACTTCCCATTTTTTGGCACGGGCGAGCGCGAGAATTTCTTCGGTCCGTTTCTGATCGCGCGGTTCCTCGGAACAGAGGAGTTCGAGGACGTCCTTTTTTTCCGTGAGAAACGACCCCGATATTTTCCAGAAGGTTTCGGGGATGAATGCACTGATTTCGCGCTCGCGAAGCGCGATGATATGGAGTGCCGGGGATTGGACACGACCGGCAGAAAGGCCGTAGCGAACTTTTTTCCAGATAAGGCCGGAGAGGTCGTAGCCGACGAGCCGATCGAGGACGCGACGGGCTTCCTGCGCGCGACGGAGGTCCTGGTCGATGAGCCGCGGGTGTTTGAGCGCTTCTTTGATGCCGGCCTCGGTGATTTCGTGAAAAAGGACACGCTTCGGATTCTTCAGCCCGCACGCCTCGACGAGGTGCCAGGCGATCGCCTCACCTTCGCGGTCAGGGTCGGTCGCGAGCAGGATCTCGGAGTTTTTCTTCGCGAGACTCCTGATGTTGCTGATGACCTTCTCCTTGCCGGCGATGGTCTCGTATTTCGCGACGAATCCGCCCTCGATATCGATGGCGTTCTTATTGGACTTGGGAAGATCCCGGACATGACCGACGGACGCGACGACGGTGTAATCCTTTCCGAGATATTTTCCGATAGTCTTGGCTTTGGACGGGGACTCGACGATGAGAAGGGGCATAGGGTAAACGTAAAGCTATAAGTGAAAAGCGTAAAGATTATAGTGTAAAGCTAAAAACGAAAAGAGTAAAGAATAGCGTAAATCGTAAAGCGAGAAATGAATAGCGCAAACCATAAATGAAAGATTAAAACGAAATAAGAAAAGTGTAAAGCTGAAAAACGAAAATGATAAACTAAAAATGTAAAGTGAAAAGCGTAAAACAAAAAATACAGAACGATTGAGATATAGAACGTGGAATGAATTACCTCGGGGCTCTGCCCCGAGGTAATTCATTTTTCGCTTCGCACTTTACACTCTTATATAGTTCATCCCGCCGATGTTTTTCGCGAGACCTTTTATCTCGAGCATCGTGAGGGCGGAGCCGGCCTCGCTTGTTCCAAGATGCGACGATTTGATGATTTCGTCAACCTGTAGCGCTTCGTGCGAAAGGATTGAGAGAATTTTTTCTTCCGTCGCAGACAGGTTTTTCGGGATGGGCTTCGGTACGGAATCGTCGGTCTGACCGGCCGAATCCCGCTCTTTGCGAAGAGGGATTTCCTCGAGGATGTCGCCGACGCCGCGGACGAGCTTGGCACCGTCCCGGATGAGCCGATGCGTGCCGGTCGAGGCTGGGGAGAAGATGGAACCCGGTACGGCGAAAACGTCCCGCCCGCATTCGAGTGCGTGGGTGGCGGTTATGAGCGATCCGCTCTTCTCGGCGGCTTCGACGACCACGACTCCGAGCGAAAGCGCGGCGATAATCCGGTTGCGTGCGGGGAAGGTGCCTCGGCCGGCGGCTGTGCCCGGAGGATATTCCGAAAGGAGAGCGCCGGATTCCATGATGCGCTTGGCGAGGGGAAGGTGGTCTTTGGGATGGACGGACGCGTCGTCGAGCCCGTTGCCGAGGACCGCGACTGTTGTTCCGTCCGCGCGAAGAGTGGCTCCATGCGCGACCGAATCGATACCGTAGGCGAGGCCGGACACGACGACGATGCCGGCCTGGGAGAGGTCTTCGGCGATGCGTTCCGCGGCCTGCCGGCCGTAGGCGGAGTGCTGGCGCGAGCCGACGATGGCGACCATGGGCCGGTTCCATTCCTCGAAGGTCCCGCGGACATAGAGAAGCGAGATAGGAAACGGCGCCTCGCGCAGGAGCACGGGGAACGCCTTATCGTTCCAGAGGAGGATACGGATGCCATCGCGATCGAGGATTTCCTGCTCGCGTTCCGGGTCGATCGTTTTCCGACCCGCAATGATGGCGTCCATCGTATCGCGACTCATGCCGGTCCGTTCGAGGGCTGGAGCGCTCGCGGTCCATGCCTCCTCTCCGGACGAGAACGCGGCCATAAGCGACCGGAGTCGCGTCTGTCCGATGCCGGGAATCTTGCGGAAACAGTGCCAATAAATAGAATTTTGCATACGTCGAACGTATAACGTACAACAAACAATCCGGGGCCGAAGAGGATGCGAATGAAAATGTATTTCGTTATCAGTCGTTGGTTGTCAGTTTCTTCTATCATAGACAAAATCCTTCTCTTCGGCTAGGATATCTGGGAACATGGGCCGTTAGCTCAGTTGGTTAGAGCGCCGCATTTGTTCCGATTTCTTTCGCTATGTATCATTGCTATGTGCTCCGTTCGTTGGGTAAGGGCAGATATTATATAGGAAGTTGCGAGAATATCGCTATCCGGTTGAAGCAACATAACAACGGAGCGGTAAAATCAACTAAGGTATTCGCGCCGTGGGAGCTGATGGCAAGCGAGTCGTTTTCTACCAGGTCAGAGGCGACAGCAAGAGAGCGGCAGTTGAAATCTTGGAAAAGCAGGAGTAAGGTCGAGGAATACATAGCGAAAAGAAATCGAGAATCCTCGGTGGATTGCGGTGGGCCCTTAGCTTAGCTGGTAGAGCGCCGCATTTGCAATGCGGAGGTCACCGGTTCGAATCCGGTAGGGTCCACCACAATCCATCGGGACAATGGTCCTCGGAGGTCGCCGGCTTGCCGCGCCTCTCGGGAGAGGCGGGTTCGAATCCGGCACAGTCCACCATTACCATATGAACTATCCATACCGAAACCTGTTCGAACTGCATCCGGAGGCGAAAACGTTCCTCGACCTCGGGTGTGGGCGGGGATTCGTGTCGCTCTACGCCGCCGCGCGCGGATTGACGGTGGATGCCGTCGATATCGAGAAGGAAATACCTGTTTCGCTTGAGGGTATCCCGTCGGTAACTTACAAGGTTGCCGATTTGAAGGATTGGAGGCCGACCAAGAGATACGATATCATCGTGATTCATCACAGCCTGCAATTTCTCCCGAAAGCGTATGTACTGCAGGAGTTCCTTCCTACGATCTGCCAGGCACTCAATCCCGGCGGCGTATTGGAAGTCTTCACATTCACGCCCGAAGAGACCCTTCCGGTGCCGACGACCTATACCCTTGATGAAATCGTGAGCGCAGTAAAGGAGCTGAATATCATCGAACAAAAGACGTATTCCTACGACGGCACACATCGGAAATTGGGACCACATACGTTCCATGAATTGCATATCATCGCGAAGAAAAAAATATGAACCGAAAGCGCATCCTCTTTGACTGCTATCAGACGTTGCTCGATACGGATATCGACCGTGAGCGGCAGAATGCCAACAAATTGAAGGGCTGGGAAACCTTTGCCGGGTCGTTGAACGAACGTCATGGTATCCGGATCGATGTGAAACATTTCGTCGAATTGCTCCAGTGGCGACAGGCAGAGTATTATCGGGAACACGATGAACGGGTCTATCACCATAATTTGACGGAACTCGTATCGGATGCGCTTGAACAGGATATGAAGATTGCTCTTCCGAACAATGTCGTTTCAGAATTGCTGTATGAATATCGAAAGGTGAGTCGCGGATATGTAAGAGTGTATCCGGACGTCCGCGATGTCTTGTCCCGATTAGCGGCGCAGTACGAGCTGTCGCTTGCGAGTTATACTCAGTCGGCGTTTACAGTGCCGGAACTGCAGGAACTCGGCATCGACGGATATTTTTCCCATCTCATTTTCTCATCCGATATCGGGTTGCGGAAAGGGACCCCTGACTTTTATAATGAGTGCCTGCGGATCGTCGGTGCCGAAGCGTCGGACTGTATTATGGTCGGGGACAACTATCACGACGATATCCTCGTGCCGGCCGAGCTCGGTATCAGTGGCGTATGGATACGGAATCCGATGACTTGTAAGGGCGACTCTCCGTCGGCGGACGCTACCCCGGTTCCGATCGTCGATTTGGAATCGTTCGAGGAGCTCCCAGAAGTCGTTGGCGAGCTCTTTTCTTCCTTGTGCGGCATCGGTCGGAAGTGAATTCTAGGTCTCAAGGTTGGACCTTGGGAATTCTCCCGCAAAGCTCACAAGCGACAGGACTGGATTGCTTCGTCGAAGACTCCTCGCAAAGACGGAAGGGGAGATGGAAGGGAGATGGCAGGGAGAGAAAGAAAAAGAAAGGCAGCCAACCTTTTCTTCAGATCGGCGTATATTGTAAGATGCTATGAAAAAGAACCACATTGTCAAACAAAATAGCTTCACGGAATTTTTACTCTATACCACCCCAAACGGCAAGGTGAAAGTAGAGATATTTTTGCGTGGCGAAGATATTTGGCTTACTCAGGCAAAAATCGCCGAGCTTTTTGGAGTTGATAGGAGTGTGGTAACGAAACATTTGCAAAATATCTATATCGATAAAGAGCTTGTAAAAGAAGCAACGTGTGCAAAAATTGCACACGTTCGAAATGAGGGAAATAGACAGGTTTCGCGAGAAGTGGAGTTCTATAACCTTGACGCTATTCTTTCCGTTGGATACCGAGTCAACAGCTCGCAGGCGACCCAATTTCGAATATGGGCGACCGAGCGGTTGAAGGAATATATCATCAAGGGATTTACGATGGATGACGAACGGCTGAAAACTCCCAACTATACCTTTGGCCAGGATTATTTTGAAGAGCAGTTGGCTCGCATAGCGGATATTCGAAGCAGCGAACGCAGATTTTATCAAAAAATTACCGATATCTACGCGCAGTGCAGTGCGGACTATGACAAAAATAGCATCGAAGCACAACATTTTTTTGCTACCGTGCAAAACAAACTACACTTCGCCATTACAGGAAAAACGGCGGCAGAGATCGTGCAAGGTCGGGTGGATAGCGCCAAGCCGAACATGGGGCTGATGACGGATCATACGCAATATAGGGTTCTGACTGAATTGAGCTACAATGAAAGTCGGTAA
>JBAXFX010000033.1:0-13293 GCA_037139695.1 Candidatus Moraniibacteriota bacterium
CTCCAACGAAATTTTCGGATTTACAGCTCGACATGAGATTTGAGATAGATACTTAGGCGGTTTTCGCATAGCTTTTTCATGCCGTGGTATCAGTTCCGGACGAAGTCAAACGTCGTAAATCGGCCGAAAGTCGCGTTGTCGGTGATGCGATAGTCGACGAGTTGTTCCCGTGAGGATCGTTCAATGGTGAGTTCCTCGTTCGTGGAGATTTTTGCAAGATCGATCGAAAAGACGGGAGTGTCTTGTTTGATTCTCGTATTCCCGTTCAATACCCTGATCGTGATGCCGGAAGGCTCCAGGAAGTACGAGAGTCCTTTGATCATTCCGAACAGGTCGCCGCTCCGGTCATCGACATAGATCGTGTCCGATACTCCCGCATGGGCCTGCATGTATCCGGCGATGCGTCGGATCTCCGACACGGTTACGCTTTCCGGCATGGTGACACGTTCGGGATGTGCCCCCTCGTACGAGGCGAAGGTCTCGGAAAGTGCCCGCAGGTTCAGGAACGCGAGGATGATGGTGACTATCACGATGATGATCGGACCGAATCTTGAGGATCGTTTTTCGGCGGACTCGAACCACAGTGCAAGGAAGAGGAAGGGAACGAACTCGACGACCAGGAAGTAGCGCGAGGTCATCTCGGTCGCGAAGGGGATGAAGATCAGGAAAGCGGTTATCGCATAGACCGAGACGAGCAAGAGTCCTCGTTTTTTTTCAGCATCAGTCTCTTTCCGGATGCGGAGCAAGAGGAGAAGGTATCCTCCGACCGAGAAGATAATACCGATGAAGAGTCCGGAGAGAATGATAATCCGGCCGAAGGTTCCAAGCGCCTTTTCTTCGGTGGCGAGCTGGGCCCGGAATCCGGCGAGGTGGCAATCTTCCAGTCCTCCGGAAGCGGAAACGATCATCGCGTTGTTCCGCACCTGGCAGACGCCGTCGACCATGGCATATTCCCCGAGCAGGCGGAACGGGGTCGATTCCATGATGATACCGGTGATGAATTCCCCGGTGTTTGCTCCGCCGGTCCGTATTTCGGAAGAAAGTTGCGGAATGTTTAAGAGTGTGGCGACCACAATCAGGAGCACGGTCGTTTTCCAGGCACGCGGTTTTTTCCTGAGGGTGACGATGCAAAACGCGATCAGTACGAAGGGAGCGATCAGGAGGAAAAGTGTGTGAAGTTGGATGCCGACTCCGAGCGCGATGCCGGCGAGTATCGCCCATACGGTCTTGTTTTTCCGATTTTGTTCGGCCAGTTCCGACAAGGCAAAGAGGAACAGCAACGTGAAGAACGGCAGCGAGTTCGGATTCCAGGCGAACCGCGAATACTCGATCGCGTAATACGAGAGCCCGTAGAGCGCGGTGACCGCCCCGCTTATCCGGTCGGAAAAGAATTTCCGTAGGAAGAAGAAGAACATCGGGATCGCGAGGACGGAGAAGAAAAGATCCGGGTAGGCCAACCGGTCCGGCGCACCACCGAAGATTTTTCCGGAGGCGTATTGGAAATAGTAGAACAGCGGTCCGAGCCGGAACCGTGTCCCCGAGGCGTTCGGTCCGAGGAGTGGAAGGTCCTTTCTTCCCGACAGGAAGCCCCGAACGAATGTCGCGTCGCGAGCCTGATCGTCGTTGAACCGGATCCACTCCGCGAAGTGATAGGTGCGCAAAAATATCCCGGCCAGGATAATCAGGCCGAGAAGAATAAGCGGGACGTATTTTTTGTCGATCTTGAATGTCCCAGGAAGTTTCATGGTCGGTCGGTGAGAGGTGAAAACTGCCGGTATATCAGCATGTTGATAGTACCTTAGGCGACGGTATTCTTCAACTTTCGGCACTGGTACCCGATTAGGTTGGTGAAAGTGCTTCTTTTAGGCTAGGATAAAGTCAGAATCGACGTTTTATATTTTATAAAGTAAAAATGCTTAATTCGCAGTCACAAATCCCCCTCGCTCCCCCTTCCCGAAAGGGGGAGACATATCTTTTTTCGCTTGTACTGTAATCGATATCTCCCTTTTGCAAAGGGAGTACCGAGTCTTCGAGGGGAGGGATTTGTGCTTGATCGGTCGAAGTCGGCATATCATTTTTTAGAATACGTCGAGTAAAATATCTTTAAGAAACTACCTAATCGGGAACTAGTGCCCAACTTTCAGAGGTGTGCGTTGTCATTCGAAGGCTGATCCTTCTGCGGGCTGCCGGTACTCTTAGTATTTGGTGCTATACTCGAGCTATGACTTCCATACCGAAAAAATACCTTTTTCTCCTGATCCTGATCGTGCTTGCGGGCGCGGTAATGGTTTTCGTGTCCGGTGTGCGAAGGCAGTCGTTCGCGAATACGGTGCCTGTGGACATTCCCGTCTCCTCATCGCCGGATCAGGGTGACCAGGTGGCTGATGTTCCGGCTTCGGACAACAGCGCTTCGTCCGGCACGGGGCAACAAGGGAGCGAAGGGGTGTTGAACGGGGGAATCGGGACGGCCGGGAATGATACGGCGAACAGCATGATGACGGAGGCGAAAGGGGTACAAGGGGGAGAAACGGGAGGAAAGGGGAGCGCGGATAAGACCAGTCCTTCCATCATTGGTCGGCTCGTGTCGTTCGGGTACGAAAAGCGGGTGTCACGTACCATCGATACGGTCGTCGTTCATTCATCGTACGACGCACTCGGGAGCGATCCGTATTCGGTGTCCGGCGTGATCGCAGAGTACAAACAGTCGGGCGTTTCCCCGCACTATCTGATTGATCGCAAGGGGACGATATATTGCCTTGTCGCCGACCACGATGTCGCGTATCATGCCGGGGTATCGAAGATGCCCGACGGCCGTACTGGCGTGAATGCGTTCTCGATCGGCATCGAGGTACTCGAAAAGGACACCGATTCGCCGACATCGGCACAGTATGTGAGTCTCCGCTCGCTTATCACCTCACTCAAATCGGAGTATCCCATCAAATATGTCCTCGGCCATTCCGATATCGCGCCGGGCCGGAAGACCGATCCGTGGAATTTTGACTGGAAAGAAATGAAACAATAAACAGATAACAATGAGCAGTTAACAAGTGGCGGGAACGGAAAATGGCTAGGCTGTTCACGGGTTACCGTGTTAACGAGTTGGGAACAGGAACGAAGACTGTCTTTACGAACCATCTTCCGGAGATGAAGCAATCCAGCTCAGTCGCTCACGAGCGACGGGACCAGGGCCCTGGACTGCCACGGGTTCGCAGACTCACCCTCGCAGAGACGGACGGGAGCGAAAACTGTCTTTACGCGGCCTCGGAGGCCGAAGCAATCCAGGATCCGGAGTTCCTCTATTTTACAATTTTCACTTTGCGCTTTACACTTCCTGGTATGGTTCATGCATTCAGACTCGAAATAGGGAGGGAAGGATCGCGGCTCGCGCTCATGGAAGAGACACGGGAGGTTTCGTCGCGGGCATGGCCCGAAGCGAGGGATATGGGACATCAGCTCTTCGAGGCGATCGACGAACTCTTGAAGGAGTCCTGCATCGCGCCGACCGACGTTACCCGTTTCAATATAGAGACCGACGTCCCTGAGTCGTTCACCTCGGTCCGTATCGCGCAGTCGGTGGCGAAGGCGTGGGAGTACGGGGCGAAAGCCGACTTATCACTGACAACAAACAAATGATAACTGACAATGGGAACGGGGAGCGATACTGCCGTTAACGGGTACTGTGTTCACGTGTTTAAGCAGAGACGGAAACGAGAGCAAAAATAAAAAAAATCAGGACCCGACACGGAATGTCAATCGTGGAGGCTATGTCTCCATTGATGCTTCATAAAAGCCATTCTTGACTCCTCCTGGCAGGGTCGTATAATGAAGGGTATGAAAAAGTCCAAGGATTCTGAAAATCTCGAAAAGGTCTTCTCTTCGGACCATGTGATGTCGCTTCTGGAAAGCATGAGCGACGGTATTCAGATTATCTCGGAACAGCATGAGGGGATCGTCTCTCGTTTGGATACCATCGATGGCCATCTTGATGTAATCGACGGACGATTGGACAAGATCGAAGTCAGACTGGATACGATCGAAGTCAGACTGGATACCCTTGAAACCAAAGTCGACAATCTTGAAGTCAGATTCGATACCCTTGAAACCAAAGTCGACAATCTTGAAGTCAGATTCGATACCCTTGAAACCAAAGTCGATACGCTTCAGGAAGATGTGACCGAAATCAAACACAAGCTTTCCCAGAAAGTCGACCTGGAAGACTTCCAAAAGCTTGAAAAACGACTGATCAAAGTCGAAGGCTTCGTGCTCGAGTTCTCGAAAAAGCACTGAATATAGCACTGAATACAGCACGAATATTGCAGGAGCAGGGTTGCACCCTGCTCCAATCGGTTTTTCTCCCGGTTTTTTGTGGTTTCCAATGATAAAAGGCTCGTGAACCCAACGGTTCAGGGTATAACCCTGAACCTGCGGAAAATAAAACACTTCCCGTTACTGATTGGGAAGTGCATTTGGGTCGCTCTATTGAACAATAGGCGTGATCGGTCAATGCCAGAGTCACAAGTTCGGTTTGGAATGTGCGAAGATATCAACCATTGTGCCGAAGAATGAAGTGACGACACCGGCGGCGTTGAAGAACGAAAACCATGCCGCGCATGTGAGCGCGATAATGAAGGCGATTGCGAAATCGGCGTCTTGCGCATCCGGATCCTTTTTCTTGTTCCGCGCCAACACGATGACAATGACCAGGAAAACGAAATTGCTTCCGATCATGAGACTAAAGCCGACATGCTGGCCCAGGAAATACCCCAACGCAAGACCGATTATGCAAGTTACCAGGAGCAGGCCTCTGACGAGCCTCTCCACTCCTTCCGAGAAAATGCGAAGCGGTGCAGAAAATATAAGTAGCACAATGGCTAATAATCCAATCGCTGTTGAGAGGTTGACTTCTTCCCCGTTTTTGAACAGCGCGGAACTGAGCGGGTGTTCACTTTCATCGATTCGCTTGGGCATGATGCCTCCGGTCTTGTTTATTATAAAGGATCCGTTCTTGCGGATACATATATATCAAATAGCGGATATTTGTCAATAGAAAAAAACGGCCAGACCCTCTCCAGTGTCAATGCATTTTGTAAGGCGTACCTTATTGCAGGAGCAGGGTTGTACCCTGCTCCAACCGGTTATTCTCCCGTTTTTGGTGGTATCCAATGATAGAAGGCTCGTGAACCCAACGGTTCAGGGTATAACCCTGAACCTGCGGAAAGTTTCATTTCTGAAATAGGTTTTATCTGAGCCACGATATATCCTCCTTTTCATTTTCAGAAGTCTCTCCGTATACCGACCTTGACACATTTTTCTCATCCTGGTACGATAGGGCTACTTGGTAAGAAAGTCCGCTCTAGAGGACTCTTCAGTCGGTCAGAAGGTCGGAGATAAAGGAAAAACGCGCAGATGCGCGGGTTTCCTCGTTATGTTTCTCTTTTTTCCTCAAAGAGAATGTTTCGAGTCCGTACGGGTGGCACAATTTCATAAATAACCGCAACCATCAGTCATCGCTTGTTTTCTCGACGGCCCCGCCGAAACAGCAAGAAGTGACGATGGCAATTTTCGTATGTCTCAGACGAAGTCCGCGCTCCGGGTCAAGGAACACGTCAGTTCCCACTCGTCGCTTTCCAAGCGGAAGTTCTTCCGCGATCAGGTGCTCGTCTCGCTGCCGAACCTGATCGAGATCCAGACCGACTCATACGAATGGTTCTGGGAGAAGGGCATCAAGGAACTGTTCGACGAGGTGAACCCGATCGCCGACTTCACGGGTAAGGATATCGAGTTGTCGCTGTCCGATTACTATCTCGACGAGCCGAAGTACGATCCCGAGACATCGAAAGGCAAGAATATTTCCTATGAGGCGCCGCTGCGGGCCAAGGCGACCTTGGTCTTGAAGAAGACCGGCGAGGTGAAGGAGCAGGAAATCTACCTCGGCGACTTCCCGATCATGACCGAGCGGGGCACCTTCATCATCAATGGTGTGGAACGCGTCGTCGTTTCCCAGCTGATCCGCAGTCCCGGGGTGTTCTTCACGATGGAGTTCAACAAGGGCAAGCGACTGTTCGGGGCGAAGGTCATCCCGAACCGCGGTGCGTGGCTTGAGATCGAGACCGATCTTGACGGCGTGCTGTCCGTGAAGATTGACCGCAAACGCAAGCTCCCGGTAACGACGCTCTTGCGTGCGTTCGGCTTCGACGACCAGAAAATCAACGACTCGTTCTCCGACATCGACACGGGCGACGTCCCATTTTTGGCGACGACGTTTGCCAAGGATGCGACGACGAACCGTGGTGAGGCATACCGCGAGGTGTACAAGCGTATCCGTCCGGGAGACCTGGCCACGGAAGAGAACGCGAAGCAGATGATCAACTCGATGTTCTTCGACTTCGAGCGCTATGACTTCGGCACCGTCGGACGGTACCGCCTCAACCAGCGTCTCGAGATCGAGCGCGACAATATCGAGGAGAACCGCATCCTTAATCCCGAGGACCTCGTTCTTATCATCCGCGAGATCATCCGCCTCAACAATGACCCGGCGTCCAAGCCGGACGATATCGATCACCTCGGCAACCGGCGCGTCCGGGCCGTGGGCGAACTCATTCAGAACAAGCTTCGCGTCGGTATCTACCGCATGGTCCGCAACGTGAAGGACCGCATGTCCACCTGCGACATCCTGACGGTGGTTCCGGGGCAGCTTGTGAACCCGCGTCCGGTAGCGGCATCGGTCAAGGAATTCTTCTCGAGCTCCCAGCTCTCACAGTTCATGGACCAGGTGAACCCGCTGGCCGAGCTTGAGCACAAGCGCCGCCTCTCCGCGATGGGTCCGGGCGGACTCACCCGTGAGCGCGCCGGCTTCGAGGTCCGCGACGTGCACCATTCCCACTACGGCCGCATCTGCCCGGTGGAAACGCCGGAAGGGCCGAACATCGGACTCGTCGGTCACCTCGCGACCTATGCCCGCGTGAACGAATACGGATTCCTCGAGACCCCGTACCTCAAAGTGGTGAAGGAAGTCCCGGCCGAAAAGGACGCGCTTCTCAATCGCATTCCCGACGAGGCGATCGCAGGTATCGTGAAGAAAGGGGAGAAGATCGTCGACCTCAAGATGGCCGAGGCGGCGGCGAAGGCAAAGGCGGGCAAGATGATCGCCGTCCGTCCGTTCGTCACGCTCGATATCGAATACATCAACGCCATCGTCGAGGATCGCAAGGCGATCGCCCATGCCGGCATCAAGCTCGATGCGCATCGCAATATCCTCGAGGATTCCGTGGAAGCCCGCGTGAAAGGTGAGCCGGGTATGGCCGACGTGGACGAGCTTGACTATGTCGACGTGTCGGCGAAGCAGTGCATCTCGACGGCGACCGCGCTCATTCCGTTCCTCGAGCACGACGATGCGAACCGCGCCCTCATGGGTTCGAACATGCAGCGGCAGGCCGTGTCATGTGTCGTTCCGGCAGCGCCGATCGTCGGTACCGGCATCGAGGACAAGGCGGCCAAGGACTCCGGTCAGGCGGTCGTGGCGAGTCGTGACGGCGAGGTGATCATCGCCGACGGCACGCGTGTCGTGGTCCGCGAACCGGCTCCGGTCGGCGCGAAGAAGGACCACTTCGACCGAGAATACAAACTCCTTTCTTTCGCGAAGTCCAACTCGTTCACCAGCATGAACCAGGTGCCACGCGTCCTGAAGGGGGCGGTCGTGAAGAAAGGCGACCTGCTTGCGGACGGCTCCTCGACCGACCACGGCGAGCTCGCGCTCGGGCAGAACATGCTTGTCGCGTTCGTGCCGTGGGAAGGTTTCAACTACGAGGACGCGATCATCGTGTCCGAGCGGGTCATCCAGGCCGACCGGTTCAGCTCCATTCATATCGAGGACTTCTCGATCGATGTCCGTGATACCAAGCTTGGGCCCGAAGTGGTCACCCGCGACATCCCGAACATCGGCGAGGACCGACTGAAGAACCTCGACGAGACGGGTATCATTCGCGTGGGCGCCGAGGTCTCCTCGGGCGACATCCTCGCCGGGAAGATCACGCCGAAGGGCGAAGGCGACCTGACGGCGGAGGAGCGGTTGCTCCGCGTCATCTTCGGCGAGAAGTCGCGCGACGTGAAGGATTCCTCGCTCTATCTCCCGCACGGCGAGCGCGGCAAGGTCGTGGATATCCGCGTCTTCTCGCGTGAGCGTGGCGACAAGCTCCCGATGGGCGTCTTCGAACAGATCCAGGTCTCGGTGGCGCAGATCCGCAAGCTCTCCGTCGGTGACAAGCTTGCCGGACGGCACGGTAACAAGGGTGTCATCTCACACATCGCGCCGGTCGAAGACATGCCGTACCTCCCGGACGGGACCCCGGTCGACGTGATCCTGAACCCGCTCGGTGTCGCTTCCCGTATGAATATCGGGCAGATCCTCGAGACGCACCTTGGGTGGGCCGCGTCCAAGCTCGGTTATACCGTGGCGAGCCCGGCGCTCGACGGCGTTTCCGAAGACGACATCAAGGCGGAACTCCGAAAAGCAGGCCTTCCGGAGAACGGCAAGATCCGCCTCACCGATGGTAAGTCCGGCGTCCAGTTCGACAATGAGTCGACCGTCGGCATCATGTACATCCTCAAACTGAATCACCTCGTAGAAGACAAGCTTCACATGCGATCGATCGGCCCCTACTCGCTCATCACCCAGCAGCCGCTCGGTGGTAAGGCGCAGTTCGGCGGTCAGCGCTTCGGGGAAATGGAAGTGTGGGCGCTCGAAGGATATGGCGCCGCGTATACGCTTCAGGAAATGCTCACCATCAAGTCGGACGACGTGCTCGGACGGTCGAAGGCATACGAGTCCATCATCAAGGGCGAACCGATCAGAAGTCCGAACATTCCCGCCTCGTTCCACGTGCTTGTCAACGAGCTCAAGGGACTCTGTCTCAATGTGGAGCTCAAGGGCGCGAAGACGATAGACGAAGACGGCGAAGGGGCGGCCCCCGCGGAAGAGCGGAATTTCGGGGATCTCTAGCCTTTCTAACGGACTTCTAACGCCACACACCTATGCCTATGACCACGGAAAACATCACGAAAGTCAGTGATTTCAGCAGCGTCAAGCTGACCTTGGCGAGCCCGGACCAGATTCTCGAATGGTCGACCGGGGAAATCACCAAGCCGGAGACCATCAACTACCGCACCCAGCGCTATGAGCCGGATGGGCTCTTCTGCGAGCGCATCTTCGGTCCCGCCAAGGACTGGGAATGCTACTGCGGCAAGTACAAGCGCATCCGCTACAAGGGAATCGTCTGCGACAAATGCGGCGTCGAGGTGACGCGCGCCATCGTCCGTCGCGAGCGGATGGGACACATCAAACTCGCGACGCCGGTCTCGCACATCTGGTATTTGCGTGGCGTCCCGTCGAAGATCGGACTCGTCCTCGGCATTTCGCCGCAGGATCTCGAGCGCGTCATCTACTTCTCGTCCTACATCGTTACCGAGGTGAACGAAAGCCTCAAGGAAAAGTCGCTCAAGGAACTCGAGACCGAATACAAGGTGAAGCAGAAGGAACTCAAAGACTCCGACGAGGGACTCGAGAGCCTGCGCGAGCAGTACCGCTCGACCAAAGAGGAACTTCGCGGTCTGACGCCCTACAGCATCCTTTCGGAAATCGAATACTTCAATCTCTCGACGCGCTTCGGGCAGGTCTTCTCCGCCGGCATCGGCGCCGAGGCTGTCCGCAAGATTCTCGAGAAAATCGATATCCCCGCGATGATCGTCTCTTTGCGGGCCGAACTCGAGGCGGGCGAGATGTCCGACCCGAAGAAACATCTTCAGCGGCTCAAGGTCTTCCAGGGTTTCAAGAAGGCCGAACTCAAGCTCGAATGGATGCTCCCGACCGTCATCCCGGTCATTCCACCGGACCTGCGTCCGATGGTCGCCCTCGATGGAGGCCGCTTCGCCACGTCCGACCTGAACGACCTCTACCGTCGCATCATCAATCGCAACAACCGGTTGAAGAAGCTCCTGTCGATCGGTGCGCCGGAAGTCATCACCCGGAACGAGAAGCGCATGCTGCAGGAAGCGGTGGACGCGCTCTTCGACAACAGCGCGCGCCGCGGACAGGCCAGTGCCGCCGCGTCGACCGGGCAGCGTCGTCCGCTCCGTTCGCTCGCCGATGCGCTCAAGGGCAAGCAGGGACGGTTCCGTCAGAACCTGCTCGGCAAGCGTGTCGACTATTCCGGCCGCTCCGTGATCGTCGTCGGACCCAAGCTCAAGCTGCACCAGTGCGGTCTGCCGAAGAAGATGGCGCTCGAACTCTTCAAGCCGTTCATCATCCAGAAACTCATCGAGCGTGAGGACGCGCACAATGTCCGCACCGCCGGCCGCATGGTCGACGCCGAGACGGAAGAGGCGTACGAGATCCTCGACCAGATTATCGCGAACCACTACGTGTTGCTCAACCGCGCGCCTACGCTTCACCGCCTCTCCATCCAGGCGTTCCAGCCGGTACTCATCGAGGGAAAGGCCATCCGCCTTCACCCGATGGTGTGCGCCGCGTTCAATGCGGACTTCGACGGCGACCAGATGGCGGTCCATGTGCCGCTGACCGACCAGGCCCGCTGGGAGAGCGCGAACATGATGCTCTCCGCGAAGAACCTGCTCAAGCCGGCGTCCGGCGACCCGATCGTGTCCGCGACGCTCGACATGGTGCTCGGCGTGTATTACCTCACTCACTTCAAGCCGGGCGTGAAGGGCGAAGGCAAGGCGTTCGCATCCATGGACGAGACTATCTTCGCATACCACAACGGCATCATCGCCGTGAACGCGAAGATCAAGCTCTCGTGGAAGGGCGAGCTCATCGAGACGTCCGCCGGTCGCGTCCTCTTCAACGATATCCTGCCGGAAAACCTTCGTTTCATGAACGAGGAATTCGTGAAGAAGAGCCTGAACGGCATCATGGCCCGCATGCTCGAGGAGGTCGGTCAGGAAGAGACCGCGAAGTTCGCCGATCGGTTGAAGGACCTTGGATTCAAGGCCGTCTCGCTGTCCGGCATCAGCTGGGGCATGGACGACCTCAAGGTCCCAGTCGAGAAGCCGGTCATCCTCGCCGACGCCGAGACCAAGGTGGTCGAGGTGAAAGGCCAGTACGAGATGGGTTTCCTCACCAACGAGGAACGCAAGAACCGCGTCATCGAGATCTGGAACGAAGCCAAGAACAAGATCACCGATGCGGTCCGCGCCTCGCTCGACAAGGAGGGCCCGGTCTACTCCATGGTCTATTCCAAAGCCCGCGGTTCCGAGTCGGTCGTCGTTCAGATGACCGGTATGAAGGGTCTTATGGCCGGTGCCACCGGCGAGACCATCGAGCTCCCGGTCAAGAGCTCGTTCAAGGAGGGATTCAACGTGCTTGAGTACTTCATTTCCACTCACGGCGCGCGTAAAGGTATGGCGGACACCGCTCTGCGAACCGCGACCGCCGGATACCTTACCCGTCGCCTCGTCGACGTGTCACAAGACATCATTGTCCGCGAGGAGGACTGCAAGGATACCGAGGGCGCGTTCCTGTATCGCGATGATTCCGACGGGATCGGCATGAGCTTTGCAGGCCGGGTCCGTGGCCGTGTCGCGCTCGAGACGATCAAGCATCCCGAGACCGGTGAGATTCTCGTGAAAAAGAACGAGCTTATCTCCAAGCCGAAGGCGGCCGAGATCGAGAAGGCGGACATCCGGAAGGTGAAGATCCGTTCACTCGTATCGTGCAAGTCCAACCGCGGTATCTGCCGCAAGTGTTACGGGGTCGACCTTGGTCGTAACGCCATGGTCGAGATCGGAGCGTCGGTCGGTGTCGTCGCCGCGCAGGCGATCGGCGAGCCGGGCACTCAGCTTACCATGCGTACCTTCCACATCGGAGGTGTTGCGGGAACCGACATCACGCAGGGTCTCCCGCGCGTCGAGGAAATCTTCGAGGCCCGCGTGCCGAAGTCCGAAGGCGTCATCTGCGACGTTGCCGGCACGGTACAGTCGGTCTCCAAGGACGGCGAGAAGACGATCAAGGTGGTCATCATGACCGTGGACAAGGAAGAATGTGAGTTCTCCGTCCCGGCCAACCTCTCGGTCCTCGTGAAGGAGGGCGACCTCGTGGGCGAGGGGACCGTGCTTTCCGAAGGGCACCTCGACCTCAAGAAGCTCTACGAGATTTCGGGCAAGGAAGCCTTCCATCGCTATATCATCCGCGAGATCGAGGAGATTTACGCGAGCCAGGGTGAAGGCATCAACGACAAGCACATCGAGGTGATCATCCGTCAGATGCTCTCCCGCATCCGCATCACGGATCCGGGCGCGACCGAGCTCCTGCCGGGCGACATCGTCGAGACCGCACAGTTCGGCGAGTCGAACCAGGAAGTGAGCGATGCCGGCAAACAGATCGCCACAGGCGAACAGCTCGTCTTGGGCATCACCAAAGTCGCGCTCTCGACCGAATCGTTCCTGTCCGCGGCATCGTTCATGGAAACGGCCCGCGTGCTCATCAACGCGTCGATTGCCGGTAAGGAGGATCGCCTCCGTGGCCTCAAGGAGAACGTCATTATCGGACGCCTCATCCCAGCCGGTACGGGATTCCGCGAGCATGTGGAAGCCGCTTCCGCGGAGACCGTTGCCGAAGCCGAAGTCGTTGAAGCTGCATAGTCAGTCCCGACCGCATGTCCCGAAAACGCCCCGAAAGGGGCGTTTTCCGTCCTTTTGCGGAGGCGGAGTGTCTTTGTATTTCCGAACTTGAGACAGATACTTTATGACTGGCCTATGCTGATTGACCCGGAATCCATGACATACTCCTACACTTCCAACACTCTTTCAGTTCCCTCCTCTCCCCTCGGGAGAGGATGTCCGGTACTCCGGACAGGTGAGGGTCCGAGACTGAAGATCCGTCGATTCAATATACAAAAAAAGAGACTAAGATCTGTCCTTCATGAACGGTGGAGCGTCTCTACAACCAAATCGGAAATCGAAACGATCCCATTAACGACAGGACTGGATTGCTTCGTCGAAGACTCCTCGCAAAGACGGAAGGGAAACGGAAGGGAAACGAAGGGGAAACAAAAGGGAGACGAAGGGGAGACGGAGGGGATATGGAAGGGGATGGGTTCCGGAATGAAGAACGACTTTCCCAAGGAGCTAAGCTCCTGTATACAGGAGCTTAGCTCCTTGGAGGAAGCGCAACCATCGGTTGAAATTATCACATATTGTCTTAGCCTAAATCACTACCACCTTGTACTCAGGAGCTTAGCTCCTTTGGAAGCGCAAGAACGACTCTTGACAACTATTTCCTTC
>JBAXFX010000034.1:0-13102 GCA_037139695.1 Candidatus Moraniibacteriota bacterium
ACCTTTGGCGGTTCCACCCTCACCGAACTCGGATACCTCTCCGGTGCGACGGGCAGTCTTCAAAACCAGCTCGATAACAAGGCTCCGCTTTCTCATACTCATTCCGCAAGCGATATCACTTCGGGAATCCTGGGTGTGACTCACGGTGGGACGGGTACTGCGACCCGGTTCACCCAGGGATCTATTCTCTTCGCCGGAGTGGATGGTGTGTATTTGCAGGACAATGCGGGCTTTTTCTATGATAGCGTGAATGGCCGGGTGGGGATTGGGACGAAAACGCCTCAAAAGACCCTCGATATCGTCGGCAATGCGTCCGTCACGAACGATATCCAGGCCGGCTCATTCTCCATCACGAACGGCGGGACGATCGGTGTTCTCGACGCGAATATTTCCATGAGTACGAGCGTGGTTCCGACGGTCTACGGACTCAACCTCGGTTCCTCGGATCATCACTGGGCAAACGTGTATGCGGACAACCTTTCCGTCGGCGCGACGAACGTCAACGGCACCTCGAGTCCGTACTTCATTATCAACTCCGTCGCGACGTCCGATGAGGCTATGGGCCTGCGCTTCTACCGTTCCCTTGCCAATGGCTATGCCGCCCTTTCTTGGAATCCGGTTCAGTCCCGTTTCGACCTGTTTAAGCGGGAAGATACTGGTGTCTTGGCCGATCTGCGCTTGGCTACCTTGTCTGCGGACAATGTCGGTATCGGGACGACGAGCCCAGGGGCGAAGCTGGAAATAGTTGGAACGGATAGTGCTATTCCACTACTTATTAAAAATACGGGAAGTGGCGCAGGCTCTTATGCCGGAATGCAATTTACTGATGCGGCAGGGAATTTAATGGGTCATATGGGCTATGCTAATGTTTCCGCGAGGAATTTTCCTGATCAGTTTTATTTTGGCTCTATTGCAGCAAAAGATTTCAATATTACCACGACTGATACGATAAGGATGACAATAAAAGCAGGAGGCAATGTCGGCATCGGCACGACAAGTCCGACGGAGAAACTCGAGGTCGTCGGCAATGCGATCTTTTCCGGCGATGTCAAGGTAAACTCGCTCTCGGTCACGAACGGCGCCAGTATCGGATCGCTCGGCCTCAATATCTCCATGAACTCGAGTCTCATTCCGTCCACCTCCGGACTCAACCTCGGTTCCTCCTCGAATCACTGGGCCAACCTCTATGCCGACAACCTCTCAGTCGGCACGCTCGACGTTGTCAATTCCAACGCCTCCGGTACCTCGAGCCAGTATTTCACGATCAACTCCGCCGCTTCGAGTGAGCAGGATATGGGCGTCCGTTTCTACCGTGGCAGTGTGCCTAACGGGTATGCCGCACTCAAATACAACGGTACCAATCAGGACTTCACCCTCTACAAGAAGGAGGGGGACGGCACTTTGGCAAACCTGAACCTGGCCAGTCTGTATACATCGGGCAATGTCGGCATCGGCACCACCACTCCGGCGTACCTGCTCGATGTTGCCGGCAATGTGAACATCGCGACGGGTTCCCACTTCAAGATCAACGGCACCAATCTTTCCTATACCGACGTCGGCGCCCAGGTTGCCGGATCCTACCTCACCTCGCTTTCCGGTGCGGTTCTGACCGACCAGACCACTCCGCAGACCATCGGTTCGACCGGCTCCCGACTTTCCAAACTCTGGGCAACCGACATCGCCGTGACCAATGCGATCACAGGGGACATCACCGGCAATGCCGGCACGGTGACCAATGGGGTGTATACCAACGGCTCATACAGTGACCCAGCTTGGCTTACCAGTCTGAATGCTTCGAAACTGACCACCGGCACTGGTGCGGTATCTCTTGCAGCCGGGGGAACGAATCAGAACGTCACGCTCACGCCGAGCGGTTCGGGGTATACTCTTTTGAACGGCAATGTCGGCATCGGCACCACCTCCCCATCAGCCCTCCTCTCCGTCGGTGCCACTTCGCAGTTCCAGGTGAATGCCACCGGAGCCATCGCCGCAGCCACGGGCATCACCTCTTCCGGAACCATCACGCTGTCCGGCCTTAATACCGCCGGTATCGTGACCAATACCTCGGCCGGCGTGCTTGGTACGGTTTCCATCGTCCCAGTGGCCAATGGCGGTACCGGCACCGCGACCGCCTTCACCCAAGGCTCGCTTATCTTTGCCGGCGCCTCGGGTACCTATACCCAGGACAATGCCAATCTCTATTACAATGCCACGAATCACTGGCTGGGAATCGGAACCATCCCGACCGTCGCGTTGCAGGTCGCCGGTGCGACCTCGATCTTCGGTGCCGGAGAGGCAAGCGCGTCACCTTCGAGTGGTACTCTGCGCGCACCGAACGCGACAGGCGCCAATATCCGCGGAGGAGACCTGACCCTACAGGCGGGGAATGGTACCGGAAGCGGAGGAAGCGGTGCGATCAGTTTCATGACGGCCCCGTCTCTGCTAGGCGGTCCTTCCGTGACGTACGATACCGCTGCTAGTGCCGGTCTCTACTGTGCCGGTACGACGGTGACCGTATCCCTGACGGTCGGAAACAACAGCAGTCGTGTCGTGATCGCCGATATTATCTCGACTCTTGGTGGAGCACCGACGTCGGCTGCCTACGCCGGTTCGGC
This sequence comes from Candidatus Moraniibacteriota bacterium, assembly GCA_037139695.1. Lineage (GTDB taxonomy): Bacteria > Patescibacteriota > Minisyncoccia > Moranbacterales > UBA1568 > JAAXTX01. The sequence continues at coordinate 2,616 of JBAXFX010000034.1, forward strand.
GATGACCCTGCTACAGACCGACAAGACAAGCACGCATTTCGTCTACTACCTCCTGTCGCCATCCACGGGCACGAACAACCTGGTCGTCACGTTTCCGAGTTCCTGCGGCCAGTATGCCGTGGGCGGTACGTCCTTCTACAACGTGAACCAAAGCTCTCCGTTCGGTCCTGTTTCGGTCGACGACGGCACGGGAACGAGTTCCACCCTGTCCATCGGCAGTTCCAACACGTCCGTGGTGTACGATTCGATCATGGGTGGCCGAGGCATGCCGGTCGCGACGCCCGGGAGCGGGTTCACACAGGTCGTGAATTATCGGGGCGGGACCATAGGTGGCGTCTCCGTCGCATACGCGCCTGGCGCCACTTCGGTGAATGCCACTGAAACCTTGGCCAGCTCTTTTTCGTATGGGCATGTCGCCTTTTCGATCAACAACGTGGGGGCGGGCAGTATGACGGATTCCCTGGCAACGGCGATGTCGATCACTAATACCGGCAATGTCGGCATCGGCACCACCGCTCCGGCGTACCTGCTCGATGTTGCCGGCAATGTGAACATCGCGACGGGTTCCCACTTCAAGATCAACGGCACCAATCTTTCCTATACCGACGTCGGCGCCCAGGTTGCCGGATCCTACCTCACCTCGCTTTCCGGTGCGGTTCTGACCGACCAGACCACTCCGCAGACCATCGGTTCGACCGGCTCCCGACTTTCCAAACTCTGGGCAACCGACATCGCCGTGACCAATGCGATCACAGGGGACATCACCGGCAATGCCGGCACGGTGACCAATGGGGTGTATACCAACGCCGCCAATTCCATGACGCTTATCAATCCTCTGACCACGCTTGCCGAATCGTGGATCGGACCGAGTTCGACTTCGGGCATCTACTTCAAGGGTGGCAACGTCGGGATTGGGACGACCAGCCCAGCATATAAACTTAGTACGGTTGGTCTCATGGGCATAACTAATCCAGGAATCGGGGGTTTAGTAGGGGGTGGTATTCGGTTTGATAAGGATTCTACACCTTCTATTTCTTGGTCAATTGGAGGTAGTAATGCCGCAGGAATAGTAACAAATGACTTGAATATAGGACAGTTTATTCGAGAAATACCTCGGGGCTCTGCCCCGAGGACACCGCTAAGGAATGGTTTGGAAAACCGTTGGTTTTCCAAGATGAGTTAGAGCGAAGCTCCTGCATACCCCGCCGATACGAAGCGGAGCGTAGTGAGGGGACAGCTCTGCTGCGGGGTATGTTGATTACTTCAGGTGGTTGGACAGATAAGGTCACAATCCAATCTGGTGGCAACGTCGGCATCGGGACGACGAGCCCAGATTCACTACTTACGATGAATCAAAATACGACGACCTTGCCGACGTTGTCATCGAGTCTGAATGCAGTAGTTCATATAGGAGCCACCGATGGAGCTAATAATACGATGCTGTTCGATACGTTCGGGAATAATGGTATTAATACGAGCATCTTGTTCAGACGGGCTAGGGGAACTAATGCATCTCCTAGCGCTGTTGTATCAGGGGATGCTCTTGGACAAATCTACGGTGTCGGCTACGGTAGCACCTCTTACAATACCTGGTCGGCCGCAAAAATTATTTTAGGGGCAGCGGAAACGTGGACAGATACCACTATGGCTGGTTTTCTCGCATTTAATACACGACCGAGTAATACGACGGGAGGATCAACAGAACGCATGCGAATAGATCAAAACGGCAACGTCGGCATTGGGACGACGGCGCCGGCGGCGAAGTTACATATTCGTTCAAGCGCCTCAGCTCGCATAATAGGCCAAAATAATGACCTGGTTATCGATACATGGGATACTGCTTCTCAGGGAGGATTGGCCGAACTAGCTTTTGCTGATGGAGGTTTTGTTACTTCTGTAATATCCTCGAAGTATTCGAGTTACGCTGGTTATGGGCAAATAGGTAGTGATTTGCTTTTTAGCACTAAAGCAGCAGCAGATAGTGTGTTAAGTCCTAGACTGGCTATTACAAGTGCCGGCAACGTCGGCATTGGGACGACGGGGCCGACACAACTTTTGCATGTATGGAAAAATGGCACAGGGGCTACTCTCCATTCGGCGGCAGAGTTTATGTATTCCAGAACCGATGGAGGTATTGCGGCTGGAAATGGAGTATCAATAGATTTGAATCTACTTGGTACATCAGGATGGAATGGGGGTTCAGGAAAAATAAAATACGTTAGTGAGGATGCAGTTGGCAGTAATGCAAGATTAAGTTTTGATACAAGCGGTAAAGTGGATGCAATGGTAATTTCAAGCACCGGCAACGTCGGCATCGGCACGACGGGACCATTGGCACCCTTAAATGTGGCTACTGGGTCTGTTCTTATCGGTAGCACTGGGTGGGTTCCGTCTCAACCACGTGAGGGACACTTAACTATCTATGCTCCTTCATACCCCATATTGTATTATCAAAATGCGGCTACTGGCGTAGCACAAACGGACGGAGCACAAACGGGTATTAATTTCTCTGGCTCAGACACTGACTTTTATTTTTTTAACAGAGAAAACTCAAATATTATTTACGCTACAAATGGGACGGAAAGGATGAGGATAACAGGAGCGGGCAACGTCGGCATCGGGACGACGGTGCCAAGTTCACCTCTAACTGTCGCAGGTAATGTGAATGGTTATAGTCTAACTCTTGGCAATGGTACTGGCGTTGCGGATTATGTATTTAAACGTGAATCCAGCGGATATCTGAATTTGATTGGGTCCCAAGGGCAATATACAGGGTATATTTTTTCTGGTTATCCACAAAGTGGAAGTCCAAATACTCCTTGGATGACGATTCAAAATAACGGCAACGTCGGCATCGGGACGACGAGCCCGGCTTCGATGCTGTCGGTCTTTGGATCAAGCAATGCGCTGCGTCTCTCGTATGATGCCTCGAACTACTCCACCCTCAACAGCGCCAGCAACGGCAACCTCCAGTTCGCGACCTCGACCAATACCGAATCGGCAGTCATCGTGGGCGACAACACCGCCAAGGATGCCTCGATCATCTTCGACAGTTCGACCACCGACTACTATGCCGGCATCGATTATTCGGATTCTTCCATCTTCAAGATCGGTCTGGGTCAGGCTATCGGCACCACTCCGTTCATCTCGATCAAGGGTTCCAACGGCTATGTCGGCATCGGCACGACGAACCCAGCTCAGATGCTCCAGGTCGGAACGTCTTCAGCCGGTGGCAATGTCCGTATCGACAACGGCTGGCTCTGCGTGGACAATAACGGAACATGCAGCAACGGTTCGCCGGCCGCCGGCACGGTCTATGCCGTCAACACCTACACGACCGGCGCCGACTATGCCGAATACTTCGCGACCAAGGACACCGACCTGCAAGCTGGCGAGGCGGTCTGTATCGACCCGTCCAACGAGAACGCGGTCAAGCGTTGCTCGAACGACGGGGACAACAACATCATGGGTATCGTCTCTTCCAATCCTTCCATCGTAGGAAACAAGAGTCATGCCGGCGATCCGCACTACAAGATCATCGGTATGCTCGGACAGGTCTCGGGCAACGTTTCGGACGAGAACGGGAACATCAAGGTAGGCGACAGCCTGACGGCCGGGTCCAGACCGGGCGAGATGCGCAAGGCCAATGCCGGCGAATCCACGGTGGGCGTGGCACTGCAGGGCTCCTCCTCCAATCATGCCACCATCCAGGTACTTATCTCCCGAAGGAACCAGAGCCTGACCGTCGAAAAGGTGACTCAGGCCGTGACCGACAACATCGCCGCCATGAACATCAAAGACCAGGTCAACGCGTTGGTGAACCAGGCCTCGGCGTCCTTGGACACGCAATTGGCAAGCCAGACCTCGACCCTGTCCGACCTCCGCTCGTCCGTCGACGCGCTCTTGCTGCAGATAAATGGGACCCTGTCCGCCACCCCGACCGATACCGGCCTCGCCGGCAAACTCACCACCCTCGACAGTCGGGTTCTCTCGCTCGAAAGCACGGTCGGCGTGTCCACGTCCTCCCTTACACACGAGACCCGCATCGCGCAGCTCGAATCACAGATGACCACACTCCAAGACGAGAGCCTGACCCTTATGGATTTCTTCTCCACCTTCAAGCAGGGCGGCATCGTCACGAAGGACACGAAGGGGAATGTCGACTTGCTCGGTGGAAACCTTACGCTTGGCACCCTGATCGCGGAGAAGCTCTGTCTTGAGGATGTTTGCGTGACGAAGGATCAGTTGAAGGGAATGCTGGACGCGACGGGACAGGCCGCGGCAAGCCCCTCCACTTCCCCGTCGACTTCCACTTCCACCGACTCGACCACTACGGACACTCCGCCTGGCACCATCGACGCCACCTGGACCAAAGACTACCTCATGGTCACGAACGAGAACACGACCCCGACCTACTCCATCTCCTATGCCGTCGACCTGTCCGGCACCAAACCGAAGGCCCTACTCACGGTGACCTATGCCCCGACGAACGATCCCTCGGGTATCGATACTCTTACCACTCTTCTTATCTACACCCCCGAAGGAAGCGGGCTTACCGCTATAAGCGGCAATAACGGCACCCCTTCCTTCCCCGCGCTCTACAAGGGAAAGAAATCCTTCGTAATCCCGGTCAAGGTCTCGGCGACTCAGGGACAGAAGGTTACGGTGGAATATGGCCTCCCTGCTTCGGCGACCGCATCCCCGTATGATCTGAAGATTCAAAAACAGACCGATATCACCGGATCCGTTCCCGTCTCGCTTTCTATCACCAATGCAGACAAGACCAAGACCACAAAGAACATCACGCTCGATACGGACTTCGTGCTGTCGAATCAGTAAGATCGAAAGTCGGCACTGGTTCCCGATGAGGTGGCTGAGAATCCCTCTTTAGTGCTAAGTATCTATCTCAAATCTCACCACGACAATAAGGAAAAAAAATCCGCTTGCCGGCTGAAATCCGAAAATTTCGGCTACAAATCATTCAAAAATCGTCAGGTTACGACAGCGGGATCCTCATCTCCTTCGGATACCCGTCCTCATTTTTCATGATTTTTGCTCGAAATTTTCGGATTTACAGCTCGACATGAGATTTGAGATAGATACTAAGATAAGCACAGAATCGATGTTTTATATTTTATAAAGTAAAAAATGCTCAATCTGAAGTCACAAATCCCCCTCGCTCCCCCTTCCCGAAAGGGGGAGACATATCTTTTTTCGCTTGTACTGTAATCGATATCTCCCTTTCGGAAAGGGAGTACCGAGTCTTCGAGGCACGTCGTTTACGAACGACCGTGCCGAGGGGACCGCGTGTCGCCAAAGCTTTTAGCGGAGGCGCAGGGATTCGTGTTTGATCGGTCGAAGTCAGCATATCGTTTTTAAGAATATGTCGAGTAAGATATCTTTAAGAAACCACCTCATCGGGAACCGGTGCCCGAAAGTCAAAAGTCGGGAACAGGGTCGGGAACGGGAGCAGCTTGTAAAGTCATAAGTCATAAGTCGTAAGTCATAAGCACGCCCCGTGGCCGTGTCCGCACGGTTTTATGGGGTCGCCCGTCTTTTCATCTCCCAGCCCCCGTCCGTCTTTGCGAGGAGTCTTCGACGAAGCAATCCAGGATTTGGTATAATGGCAAGGTCGGATCTTGGATCTCAAGGTTCAACCTTGGGAGGCGAAAATCAGAATGCGAACGGCAGAATAAAAAAAAGGAAGCCATACCTCATCTATCTCACCATCCTGATGGAAATCCCGATGAAAATGATATTCGACAAACGGACAAAAATCATTCTTTCGGCCCTGCTCGCCACGGGACTGATCGTTTTCGGTATCCTTATCCGTCCCGCATCACCACCTGCTCCGACCCCTGATTCCCTTCAGTCGACGCTACAGGATGCCGGCTCTGCCGGCAGGGTGATCATCGACAGCCTCTCCTCGACCAGCGGCGTTTCCTTGCGGCGGACAAACTCCGGATTCGAAGCCAAAGACGATGGGCAGGCCGATTTCAAGATCGACTTCCCCACGAACTATGGCAATCCTATCGCGGTGACCCTTGCGGAGGGGAAAACCATAACGATCACGGATCAGAGCGCGAAAAGTGCCGAAGGAATCCTCCTGACCGACCAAGCCTCGGGCCATTCGACCTCCCTTCGCTATGGGATGGATGACCGCAAGACCGTCTATTATTCCTATCAGAAATACGACTCCGGTGAACGGAAACTGAAAAACTGGGTCCTCTATGCTACCGGCACCGGAAACGAATTCGAATCATACCGGTTCGAGAACGCGAAGATCGTCCTCGACAGCCAGACCGGCAATGCCTATGTCTCCTATAGGGGTTCGTCTACCGCCATCTTGCCACTTCAGATTCCGCGACCCTTTATCATCGACAAGAACGGAAATCGGACCGACCTCGACTGGAACCTCAATGATACGGCTGACACCCTCTCCATCCATTTCACTGTTGCTCCGGATGCCTATCCGGTTGTCCTCGATCCGACCGTCGTCCCTACCCAGTTCACTATCGAGGGTGCCGTTACGATGAAGGGGGCTGTCCGGCTGGTTACCGATGGAAGTCGGACTGCCGATGTGGCTCAGAGTCCGTACACGCCGATCAACACGGCGATTCCTCCGCTTTTCGGCACCACCGCCACTGTTGGAGAAACTGTCTCCACTGCTCCTGGTGTCTGGAGCGGCAATCCCACTGCGACGTATGCTTATCAATGGAAACGCTCCGGCACCAATATTTCCGGTGCGACCGGTACTTCCTACGTGATTCAGGCTGCCGATGCCGGCAGTACGCTCAGTGTCACTGTCACCGCGACCAACTCGGCCGGTTCTGCCAGTGCTACGTCTAAGAGCACGGGGGCGGTGGGAGGGCTTGCAACTCCGACGGTGGAATACCTTGTTGTGGCCGGCGGCGGTGGCGGCGGTGGGGCAATAGCATCATATTTTAATGGATCTGGCGGTGGCGCTGGCGGTATGCTAACCGGCTCAACAGCTATTTCAGTTGGAAATGCTTATACAATTTCGGTCGGTTCAGGTGGAACAGCAGGCCCTGCAACGAGTTCTCCATCTGGAGGAAACGGTGGCAATTCTAGCTTTGGAACGGTAACGGCAACTGGAGGTGGTGGGGGTGCAGGTGGTAACGGATCTGCTAATAATGGAAATGCTGGCGGTAGTGGCGGAGGAGGACGCGCTCTTGGGGCTATTGGCGGAACGGGAATAGCAGGGCAAGGAAATAAGGGTGGTGATAGTTTAGTAGCCGGAAGTGCTGGTGCCGGTGGTGGCGGGGCTGGCGCTGCGGCTGCAAATGTTGTTACTACAGGAGTTGCTACTGCCGGTGGGGTTGGACTCCAGAGTTCCATAACTGGAACCGCAACCTATTATGCAGGCGGTGGCGGTGGCGGTGGAACTTCTGTAGTCTATAATGCAGCCGGAGGATTAGGTGGTGGTGGCGCAGCTGGGGTTGCTGGCACAGCTAATACTGGAGGCGGAGGTGGTGGTTTAGCGTATGCTACCGCTGCTGGTACTGGTGCCGCAGGCGGTTCCGGTATCGTTATCATCCGCTATCCGAATACCTATGCCGATGCGACTTCGACGACCGGCTCGCCAACCTATGCAAACACGGGTGGCTACAAGATATATACCTGGACAACCGTCGGGTCAGGATCGGTTACTTTTTCCGCGGGTGTCGGACCTGCAATCGTGAACCCATTATTATTAAATGGTCAATCTTCTGCACAAGCAGGTGCTTCTTGTGCGAGCATCCTGGCTGGGGGATATTCTGTGGGCGATGGTACTTACTGGATTAAACCAGCTTCATATGGAGGTAGTCCTTTTCAAGCGTATTGTGATATGACAACGGATGGGGGCGGATATACATATTACGCAATTTCAAGTGGGTTAACAACGTATAAGTCAACTGATAATAATAGTTGCAAAGCTCTTGGGATGGATATCGTCATCCCCAGAACGCAAGCTCACTTTACTGCACTTTATGCTAAATATGGAGCTAGTTACTTTGCTACTGTTCCTGGTGTGTATGGAACAGTCCCAGGAAATTACACTAATTGTTCAATGAGAAATCCTACCAGCTATGGTTCTGGATGCTCAAATTGGTATGCACTTGATGGTGGAAAATGGTGGCTAAGAGATTCTGCTTATTCTCAGCCTGATGGTAATTATACGGCTTATTGCTGGTTGGCTATGGGTTCTTGGGCTACTCCAGTCATTAGTAGTCTTTCATTTGATGATTGGAACTGCAACTATTCAACCTCTTCATATATTTGTTCCACAAATGACAAATAATAAATTGGATTGTTAACACTTTTTGGTCTTGTGGTATAATTGACTTAAGAAATGTTTTGTCTCGTAGAAATGATAAATTGGATGCATAAATTTAGAATTGATCAAAAATTTAAATTAATAAACATGGAAATTTTTTGAGCCTGGCTCATTTGAATTTCTGCTAGCGAAGATGGACGAACAAGCAAAGTCAAGATTTGAAAAGTTTTATGAGCCAAAATTTTTGTTGGCGGTGGCGGTGGCGTAGAAGCTCAAGCTTATACAGAAAGTCAAGGTGTTGGTGGGAACGGTGGTGGTGGCACTGGTGGTCATTCAACTAATCCGAGCGCAACTAATGGAACCGCAAATACAGGCGGAGGCGGAGGTGGCGCTGGTTATGGTTTTGATGGGGGCTCGGGCGGTTCCGGAATCGTCATCATCCGCTACCCGGATACCTATGCCGATGCGGTTTCAACGACCGGCTCGCCAACCTATACGAACACGGGTGGCTACAAGATATACAAGTGGACGGCGGTCGGCACATGGTCGATAACGTTTTAGCTCTCTCAGAATAGCCATAAAAGAGTTGCAAAAGCGAGAGAGTATTGTTTCTTTGCATCCGAATAAAGCAGGCTCTAAAGGGATAAATTGGAGTTTTTGTTTTTTCCTGTTGACGTGGAACTGTATCCGTGTTATCATTATTTACTTCCGACTTCGACAGTTTCAGGGATGCGTTCCATGTGACTTTCCAGGTGGGAACCCGGCGTTTTTTTGCGCCGTATAAGTCATAGGGTCTATCCCTTAAAGAAAGAGCAGTATGCAAAGAAAGAGCATGGAAAGGCGCCTCATCTCGAAAGCGGGATCGGGTCGCCCGTATGGGGCCGGACGTCCCGGATACGGTGGCGGTGGCAGAAGGAAACAGCAGGTCGATCCGCGACTGCTCGACATCACGCGATTCGTGAAGAAGGCGATAGTGACGACGGATTCGGAACCGTTCGATCCGAAGCACCGCTTCGCCGATTTCAAGATGCACGACAGCCTCAAGCGCAACGTGTACACCAAAGGCTATGTGAATCCGACGCCGATCCAGGACGGAGCCATCCCGCATGCGCTCGAAGGGCGCGACATCATCGGTATCGCCAATACCGGCACCGGCAAGACCGTCGCGTTCCTCTTGCCACTCATCGACAAGGCGTTCCGCAAGCGTGGCGAACGGGCGCTTATCGTCACTCCGACGCGCGAGCTGGCACTTCAGATCGAATCTGAGTTCCGGGATTTCTCCCGCGGGCTCGGCCTGCGTTCGGCGATCGTCATCGGTGGGACCGGATTCCCCCGGCAGATCGCCGCGGTTTCCAAAAATCCCGAGTTCGTCATCGGTACGCCGGGACGGCTCAAGGACCTTATCTCGCGCCGGGTACTCGACCTTTCGTCGTTCAACAACGTCGTCCTCGACGAGGCCGACCGTATGCTCGACATGGGATTCGTGAAGGATATCAAGGAACTCCTCGGCATGCTGAAGAGCGACCGACAGACGCTGTTCTTCTCGGCGACGATGCCGAAGGAAATCGGTGACCTCGCACAGAAGTTCCTCAAGGACCCGATCACCGTGGAGGTGAAGAGTCGGGCGACCTCGGAAAACGTCGAGCAGAATGTCATCACGGTCAAGAATGCCGATCAGAAACTCGACATCCTGCACGACCTGCTTCTCAAGCCGGATTTCAAGAAGGTGCTCATCTTCCGTAAGACGAAGCGGAGCGTCGAGAGTCTTGCGGCCGCGCTCGTCAAGAACGGGTTCCGCGCGGACTCGATCCATGGTGACAAGTCGCAGAGCCAGCGCGAGCGGGCGCTTCGTCGGTTCAGCCAGGACGAGCTGCAGGTGCTTGTCGCGACCGACGTCGCGGCGCGCGGGCTCGACATCCCGGACGTGTCCCATGTCATCAACTACGACCTGCCGGAGAACTACGAGGATTACATCCACCGTATCGGCCGTACCGGTCGCGGAACGAAGACGGGGAATGCGCTTACCTTTATCGAGGAGGGCCTCGGCGCGGTGGCGCGACCGAATGTCCGTAGCTTCGGCCGGGGGAGGCGGTAAGAGATTCCAGCGAAAAGAGAAAACGGCGATGTCTGATGACGTCGTCGTTTTTCTTAGTATCTCTCAAATCTCATGTCGAGCTGTAAATCCGAAAATTTCGTTTGAGCGCCAACC
>JBAXFX010000035.1:0-12882 GCA_037139695.1 Candidatus Moraniibacteriota bacterium
GATAAGGGGAGAGAACGTTCTTTTTTCGCTTGTACTGTAATCGATATCTCCCTTTTGCAAAGGGAGTACCGAGTCTTCGAGGGGAGGGATTTGTGTTTGATCGGTCGAAGTCAGCATATCGTTTTTAAGAATATGTCGAGTAAAATATCTTTAAGAAACCACCTCATCGGGAACCAGTGCCTCTTTATAAGCATCCTTCATATTCCAACCCCTCCTGTCCTCCCCTTAGGATAAGGGGAGAGAACGTTCTTTTTTCGCTTGTACTCTGATCGATATCTCCCTTTCACAAAAGGAGATATCGAGCCTTCGAGACACGTCGTTTACGAACGACGTTGATCAGGCTGTAAGGCTCCGATCCGGACCGCCACATCCCGCCTTTCGCGAAGGGCGGGACTCGCGGAGATGGAGTGGGAATACGGGAGAAATCTTTTCGAATCAGTCAGTGGAAGCATGCCTCGTGGAGGGGGCTTGCGGTGTTGATTTTTTATTTTTTATTTTTTGTGGTATTATTTCTTTGATATTCCGGACGGGTAGTTTGGTGGCGGTTCATGGTACGCATTTCCATTTGTTGGGAGATGTTCCGAGTGTGAAAAAAAAGAAAAACATTTTCTCGTTTCCTTCAGTCGCCTTTCTTTCGGCATTCTTTGTCGCAAGTATTTTCTTTTTTGAAATCGTGTTTCCTATATCCATAGTAAGAGCTGTGGAGAATAATGGCATGTGTCATTGTTTGGATGCAAGTAGCACAGACCTCGGGAGCTTCCCCGGAACAGCAGCTACTTGTACTAAAGAGGCCTGTACACCTAAATATCCAAAAACAACACAAGTTAAGTTTGATATTCCGAACATGGTGAATGTCAAAGCAAACGTACAGATTGCCGGTTCTAATGTGACATCGTCGATTGGAGACAATTTCATGTGGGTGATCAATGCCCTTTTATACATTATATTCAATATAGCTTCGCTCACGGTCTCGCTCGGGGCGACCATGCTCGAATTCGTGCTCGACCCCGTCGCGTTCACCGGATTGTTCAACCTCAAGGCGGTGTACGACTTGTGGAAGATGATTCGGGACTTCTTTAACCTCTTCTTCATCCTGATGATCCTGTTCATCGCGTTCGCGACGATATTCCAGGTGCAGGCGTATAACTACAAGAAGCTCTTATGGCAACTGGTGCTTATGGCGCTCCTGGTCAACTTCAGCTTCCCGGTGTCGCGGTTCATCATCGATATGGCGAACGTGCCGATGTACTTTTTCCTGAACAGTATCGCTCCGGACAGCGCTACCGGCGCCGGAGGACGGCTGGCCTCGTCGTTCTTTACGGCCGCTTCGTTGAAAACCGTGCTTCTTCCGGCTGTGACCGGCTTTAATGACTCACTTAAAGGAGGTTGGGATTTGAGTATCAAAATCCTGCAGGCGACGATATTCGTGTTCATCTTCGGTATTTCCGTCCTGTCGCTTTCCGTTCTGCTCTTCATACGGGCGATTACGCTTTTGGCGCTCGTTATCTTCTCGCCGGTCGGGTTCATCGGGACGGCCATACCGTGGTTCTCGTCGCTCGCGGGCGATTGGTGGAAAAAACTTCTGAGTAACGCCTTTTTCGGGCCGACGGCCGCACTCATGCTTTTGTGTGCGGTGAAGATCATGCAGGCATTCAGTGCCGATACTTCGACCCAAACCGCCTTGAACGCGATCGCTGCCAAAAACTCCGCCTCGATGGCATCGTCCATTAACTTGGCGAGTCTGGCCGTCTTCGCCGTGCCGATCATTTTCATCTGGATGTCCATGACAGTCGGGAAGAGCTTCGGTATCGCGGGTGCGGACAAGGTTATCGGCTCGGCACAGAAGTTCGCAACAAAAGCTGGAAGAAAAGTTTCCGGAATGGATGCCGCACAACGGAATTGGAAAGAATACCAGAAAGTGCGTCAAGAACGAAAAAATGCGAAGTTCCAGGCAAGCAATATCGGTTCCAAGGCGGGGAGATTTAATAATCGTGTGCAGGATTTTGCGGGTAGGAAACTCGCTCCAACGAAGGTGTCGAGAAACTTCGCACGTGACCACGCCGAGACGGCACAGCAGGCCCGCATCAAGGAAGAGGCGACGAAGAACCGGATCAACGATCGGACAACGGACGCGGAGTTGCGGTTGCAACATGAGAAGGTGAGTCGGAGCCCATTGGCTGTCGCGCACCTGACCGCCGTCACGCAGGAGATGGCTAAGCGTGAGCACTTGGCGGGTGAAATTACGGCTAATGACAAGGCGCGTATCGACCATCACTATAAGGACATGGGCGGAGTTACAAATGCTGTCGCTAAGGATACGAAGGAGGCTATCGCCAAACATAATGCCAATGTCGCGTATAACGGCGATATTGATGAACTTGAGAAAGCGTTTAAGTCTGGAAAGATTAAGATGGAAGATCAGGCGGCGAACGCGATTTCCTCGAAGGTGCTCACGGCCGCGCTTGAATCCAATAAACTCGATCAGAAAGTTCTTGAAGAGTTAAGTAAGGATGGAGATAAAGCGGCGCAATTCAAGTCGCAACTTGATCCGGCTTTGGCCGAGTTTGAGACGAATTTAGTGACAAGATTGTCCGCCGTAGGCGGAGCAACGACCTCGCAGGGCAAGGCTCTTTTGAAACAACAGACGAACGCACATAAGGCCCGGTTCTTCCAGGAGGGTGACTTTCATGCGACGGCTACAACTGCTGTTCAGAACAACGTATTTAATAAATCGGATGCGACGACGATGAAAAATATGAGCGCAGCAAATATGGTTACTTATATGCCACAAATCGTCGCGAATCTGCCTTCTGGTAAAACAACGACTATTGTTTCGAATATGGCGGAGGATGATACGACCAAGGCGAAAAATTTCATAGCAGCCATGAAACGAGAAGAATTCAATGGTAGTCTTGATGCGCATGCCTCAATGGAACGTTTGCGTGATGATCATCGAACACGGAAGTTGGTCTAAGCGAGCAAAAATAGATGTATGTCTGAGGATTTTTTCGACAGAATCAAGATTTTACCGAAGCCCATTCATGATTTTTTCATGATGGATGAGCCGCGTATTCTTTGCGAAGAAGTTTGCATGTTGTATGGACTTCCGGAAGAAGAAATTCATGCCGTGACGTGGCCACTTGGCGATGTTTTCGTCCGTGATGTGTCGCTTTCGGACTATCCGAAGCTGATTGCCGGGGAGGCGAAGGTTTCTCAGGAGGTGGCGTACGGGGTCGCGTTCGAGGTGAATAACCGTATATTCATGCGGTTTCCGGAGTATTTTACGGATGCAGCGAAACTTGGGGAGGAATGGAAGACGAAAAAGTCTGAGCCGGTTATCAGTCTCGAGGAGGCGAAGAAAAAAGTATTCGAGCTCGAGCCGTGGCTTTTGGAAAAGGATGAGGACGAGGAGGACGAACAGACGGAGCCGGTCCTTATTGAGGCATCGCGTGAGAAGCTCCCACTTCTGTCCGCGATCGGGAAGTATCCGCGGCTTGGGGAGCAGCAGATTTCGACGGAACGGCTGACACTTCGGAACCAACCGGAACCGGTCCGGCCGAGCCTGGCGAATTGGATCCGGGTCTATCGCGACGAGCTTGGTGTGGGACATCACGACCCGATGGTCCGCGGGAAATTCCTCTTCGATTCGGAGAATGGGAAGCGCCTCTCATCGGAGGAACGCGAACGGCTCAATCTTATCTTGCGTTCGATCGAGGAGAATACCTCGCTCGATATCGACGCCGAGAAACTGGAAATCGTGTTCCCTTCCTTCGCCCAGACCCCGCCGGCCCGCCCGGTCGCCCCGAAGCCGATTACTCCGATTACATCCGCAAGCACTCCGCCGATTTCGCACGATTCTGTCGCGCCACAAAACATTGTTTCATCGCGCCCAGTCTCTTTCGGGACGACAGCCTTCCGAAGCAGTTCCGCTCCTGCGCCTACCCCAGCCAAGGCGCCGACGCCACCACCGGCCCCGATGCGAAAGCCCGTATCGTTCACGCCGGCTCCGCCTGCCGACTTGCCTGTGAGCAGCGGAACATTCTCGTTTTCTTCGAGTCATTCGCTCCCTATCGAGTCGGAGGAGGGGAAACAATCCGGTCAGAAACCGAAAGTCGAGTCGATCGCTTATATCCGGAGGGCACTTAGTACCGACGCGGACCCGGCTTCCTTACCGCCGGGAACCACACCGCCTGTTCCGGTCCCGCTCTTCGGTGACGCGAATGCCGTTCCGGTCCCACCTGTTCCGGACATGAATCCGTTCCATATCCATCCGGTGAGCGTCCGTGATCGGTCGGCTTCCGACGAGGACGCGGGAAGAGTCGTGGACCTGAGGGGGACGGTAGGCAGTAGTAAGTAGACAGTAGACAGTAGACAGTAGACAGTAGACAGTAGACAGTAGTAAGTAGTAAGTAGTAAGTAGTAAGTAGACAGGGTGGGGGAGGGTAGATAGTAGTAAGTAGTAAGTAGTAAGTAGTAAGTAGTAAGTAGACAGGGTGGGGGAGGGGGACAAACGAACTGAGATGGATCAATTTATTTAGTATGAGCAGTACTGAATCAAATGAAATACAGTGATGTTCAGAGAGGCTAGAGATATCACAGTATGAAAGAGCGTTGGAAGTGTAGGAGTATTTCATAGATCCCGGGTCAACCGGCATACGCCAGTCATAAGCCCGGGATGACAGTACTCTTTCATGGTGTTATGTGTATAGGCCTCCAATCGGCCCCCTGGCCTCTCAAGCTAACACTCATCTATAAAGATAATGGCATACTAACCAAGTAGCCTGCCTCTGATATTGATTTTCGTGCTATGATGTTCAATGTACCGCAGTTCATAGATGTAGAGGACAAGGTTGCCGGACCGCTTACGGCGAAGCAATTGTTCTGGATGATGGGGATGGGTGCGGCCATACTGATCGTTTCCACCTTGTTTCCCGGCCCAGCGACCTACATCATCGCCGTTCCGGTCGTGATCGTGTTCGTATTGCTTGCCTTTTACCGACCGAACGGGCAACCGCTCATCGCGTACGTTGTCCAGGCCTTCTTTTTCATGTTCCGTCCGAAGGTGCTCATGTGGAGGCGTCCTCTCGCGACCCCGTTCCGTCCGCCGGAAAAAAAAGTGGAACAGGCGGCTCCGACACGGGCCAAGACCGTGACACAAGATGAGATACGGCGCATCGCGCAGCTGATGGACGATAGGAAGCGAAAAGTGTAAAGCGAAAAGCATGCCCCGTGGCCGGGTCGGAGAGTTTTTACGGGGCGGAAAACGAATATAAACGGATTCTATGGAGTTTCTTACGCCGAAAAAACATGAGTCGGATGCCTCGAGTACGCAGAAGTATGTGGACGTCAAAGACGTGCGCGACGGCGTGATCGTGCTTCGCAACGGCTCGATCCGTTGTATCCTTCTCGCCTCTTCCATCAACTTCGACCTCAAATCGAGCGAGGAACAGGACGCGATCATCGGGCAGTACCAGGGATTCCTGAACTCGCTCGACTTTCCTCTACAAATTGCCGTGCATTCCCGGAGGTTCCGCATCGAACCGTACCTCGAATCCCTCTCGGAGCAGGAAAAGCATCAGGAGAACGAACTCTTGCGATTTCAGATCTCCGAGTACCGGAATTTCATCCAGAGCCTGACCGAGGTGTCGAATATCATGTCGAAATTCTTTTATATCGTGGTGCCGTTCGCCCCGTCGGAGACGAACGATGGCGGATTGATCGGAAAACTTACCGGAATGCTCCAACCGAAGACAGGCACGGAAATCGACGGGGGCGCGTTTGAGACCTATCGGAACCAGCTGATGCAACGCGCCGAACAGGTTTCCGCCGCGCTTTCGGGGACGGGCGTCCGAACCAGTATGCTCGGGACGGAAGAGCTTATCGAACTCCTGTATAATACGTATAACCCGTCGGTTTTCACGACGACCGTCATGCGCAATATCGATCAGGTGGAGCTTTCCAATCGCTGAATCAAAGAACCGTTCGCATCCGAAAACAAAGAAATGCTTCCCGACTGAAATCGTTACCTATGAAAAAACACAGCATCGTCTTCAGGGAAAGAGAGGAAGGTCAGTCCGACCAGTCCGGATTTTCCGTTCAGGGAGGCTCTTTCCCGGTTAATCCGGCTGCTTCGGGGCCAATAGCCCATCAGATTCAGGAACCGTCCCGTGTTTCCGGGTTGGCCGGATTTCCCGTTGCCGGAAGCCCGTCCGTCGCCGGATCGCAGGACCCGTTTTTTCGTCCCGCCACCCCGTATGGGGACACTGCCGATAACGGCAACCGTCTCCCACCGCCTCCTCGGGGAGGGGATTTTTCAGAGGAGACGCACTCGTCTCATTTGGTCGGATATGGTTTTTCCGCTCCCAATCCGGCTCCCAGCCCCAGTCCGAATCACACGTTTGCGCCTGTTTCTCCGACCTACGTCGCACCCGCCCCGGTTGCGCCGACTCCTGCTCCACCAATTTCTCCTCAGCCTGTTTTTGTCGCGCCGGTCCCGGCTCCGGAACCGCCTGTTGAAAATTCGTATCCTGTCCAGCAGGAAGAGATTTCTCGGCCCGAGGCGAGCGGATATTCTCTCCCTCCCACTTTGGAACCACGATCTTTTTCTTCCCCGGAACCGGTAACACCTTCGCCGTCTCAACCCGTGTCGGCTCCGAGCCCTGTCTTTGAACCTGTTCCTTCCACATATGTTGCGCCCATCCCAGCGGCGCCGGCTCCTGCTCCTCGGGAAGCGGCTCCGTCGTACGGGGCATGGGGGAGCGCTCCGATGCCGACCGCTCCGCGTGAAAAACCGGCTTCGCCTCCCGTTCCCGTGACCCCGTTTCCGGTCGAGATGCCGGATCAGGCACTTGATTCCTTTGTGGCACCAAAGCCGGTTGCCACGGCTTCCAAGAAGGCTTCCTCCAGTCGCTTTGCCCTGCCGAAGTTTTCGTTTCCGGGAAGCCCGGGACAGGGCGAAACCAGCGATCTTTATAATCAGGGTGTCGCGACGCTCAAGGATCTTATCGCCCCGGCAGCCATCCGGCTCTCCCCGACGTCCATACAGGTCGGCGACGTGCTTGCGCGGACGCTCTTCATCGTGGCCTATCCGAAATACCTCGGAACGAACTGGTTCTCGTCCATCATCAATATGGATTCGCCGATGGACGTTTCATTTTTCATTCATCCGATCGACACGCGCGAGATCATGAAAGACCTCCGCCGGTCTGCGACCCAGGTCCAATCACAGATCTCCATCGAATCGCAGGATGGGAAGATTCGCGACCCCGTCCTTGAGTCGGCGTTGCAAAATATCGAGGAACTTCGCGACAGTCTCCAGCAGGGGACGGAAAAATTCTTCCGTTTCGGGGTCTATATGACCGTCTATGCCCAAGACGAGAAGACGCTTACCGATCTGGCCCAGGGCATCGAGGCCATTCTCGAGGCGCAGTTGGTCTTCTCGAAACCGGCCGTACTGCGGATGGACCAAGGATTTGTCGCGACCCGTCCCTTGGGCATGGACGTGCTCGATATCGCGAACAACCTCAATACGTCGCCTTTGTCGACGACGTTCCCGTTCGTCTCGTCCGATTTGTCGTCGAACGAGGGGATCCTCTACGGCATCAACCGTCACAACAATTCGCTCGTCCTCTTCGACCGCTTCAAGATGGAGAACGCGAACATGGTTGTCTTCGCGAAGTCCGGCGCGGGAAAAAGCTACACCATCAAGCTCGAGGTCCTGCGGTCCATGATGTTCGGTACGAACGTGATCATCATCGACCCGGAAAACGAATACCAGCACCTGTGCGACACCGTCGGCGGGGTGTTTCTCGGCATCTCGCTCTCTTCCGAGGCACATCTGAACCCGTTCGACCTGCCGAAGATCAACAAGAACGACGATGACGAGGGCGTGTTCCGCAGCCACATCGCGAACCTCATCGGCCTCCTGCACCTCATGCTCGGGGCGGTATCGCCGGAAGAGGATTCCGTCCTCGACCGGTCGATCCGCGAGACGTATGCCATCCGCGACATCACCGAGCTCTCGGATTTCAAGTCGCTGACGCCGTCGTCGTTCCCGACCATGTCCGATCTGTACGAGGTACTGCGCAACCTCGAGGGAGGCGAGTCGCTCGCGGCGCGATTGGAACGCTATACCGACGGCGTGTTCGGCGGGTTCCTCAACCATCAGACGAACGTCTCGATGGACAATCAGATGGTCGTCTTCAATATCCGCGACCTGGAGAACGAGCTCCGTCCCATCGCCATGTACGTCATCTTGCAGTTCATCTGGAACGAGATCCGCGCCGAGACCAAGAAACGTATGATCGTAGTCGACGAGGCCTGGATCATGATGCAAAACGAGGACGCGGCCGCCTTCATGTTCGGGATCGCCAAGCGCTGCCGTAAGTACTATGCGGGTCTCACGACCATCACGCAGGATATCGGCGACTTCATGTCATCGCGCTACGGCAAGCCGATCGTCACGAACTCATCGATCCAGCTCCTCATGAAGCAATCACCGTCTTCGGTCGATCTCATCGCCGAGACGTTCTATCTGACCGACCACGAGAAGTTCCTCCTCCTCGAATCGAATGTCGGCGAGGGCATCTTTTTCGCGGGCACGAAGCACGTCGCGATCAAGGTCATCGCGTCGTACAGCGAGGACCAGGTCATCACCACCGATCCTCGGCAGATGCTCGAGATCGAGGCGGCGAAAAAGGAATTCGACGAGGAACAGGGGAACTCGTATTGACGAGCGGTCGGATAAGACGTCCGACTTTCGGAATCCAAGGGTGAGTTTTTGAGCGAGCGTTATGGCGAACGCGATGTATATTCAGGATCAAGATGACGAGTCTCTCGAGGCGACCGCCCCACCATCGAGGGTTCCTTCGCGGCGGAAAGCCTCTCTTGCCTCTGCCGTCAAACCGGGGGCTGGTCGGATGTCTTTGACTACCATGCTGCTCGGCGTCATGGTCGGTCTTATAGAATGGTTCCTATCGTTCGCCTTCGGATGGATTCCCGGGGTCTCTTGGCTTCTTTCGTTCGTGTTTACGTTCATACAGACGATGATCGTCTATTTCGACCCATCGACCCAACACCTGTCATTTCAGGATCGGGCGAAACTATTTCTCATGAGGGAAGGGGTTCTTGTTGCCGCGGGAGCGCTCTCGGGGATTCCGATTCTTGGAGAAATTATACCGTTTGAGGCAATCGCTATGTTTCTCTTGCGACTCATGAAGGTACCGACGAAAGCGACCGGTGTGGCAAAATAGATGAAGACCTCTTCAAAAACGGGGGAAAAGTTGGTATACTGAAAAAAACGTTATGATGAATTTTCTCCCTCTTCTTTCCAGATGGAAGCGGTTCCTACTCACAGGACTGTTCGTCGTGGGAACGATGCTTGTTTACGCACTCTTTCCGGCAGAAGCGCGACTGAACACGACAGCGCAATCCGTACTCCTTGGCGTGGCGTTTTTTGTGGCATTGCCGATCTTGTTCGTGCGGCTGGTATTACATGAGCCACTCTCCGCGCTTGGTTTTCAGGGGAGTATTCGTCGGTTCGGTCCTCTCGCTGTTTTGTTCGTCGTTGTTCCGATCCTTCTGATCTGGTATGCCCTGATCCGGACCTTTCCGGTCGCCGACGCCTATCGCCTGCCTACGATGATCCGTACGTCGTTCCCGTTTTTCGTCCTCTATGAGGTGGTGCTGGTCGGGGCAATCACGTTTCTATACGAGGTGTTCTTTCGCGGGTTCGTGCTGATTCTTTGGCTCAAAAAAGCCGGTCTCTGGGCGGTGTTCTTTCAGGTGGGACTCTTCGCTTCCTTCGTAGCCCTGACCGGAAAGGGACTTTCCTGGCAGGATGTTCCTCTCCTTTGTGCTTCGCTTGCGTCCGGATTCGTCGCATCCTATACCCGCTCCGTTCCGTACGCCTGGGTGTCCGCCTGGCTGATTTTGTTCTTGTCCGATGTCCTTATTCTCGTCATACGATAAATTGGAAACCGCTATGAAAAAAAACATGCTCGCCAAACGAATCTTCTCCGCATCGGTTGCCATACTCTTTCTGTTCGGCCAGGCGTTTTCGGTCGGGACGGCATCGGCACTTTCCATCCCGTCCCCGTCGAGCGTGATGAGCGACATCGAACAGCGCTACCATATCAATTCCGGATCCGTCCAGAATTTCGGTGAGAGCTTCAACGTGTCGGATACGAAAAAATACGCGCCGGAGCTGTCGCTCTCGTTCAGCCCGACGGATCCCAAGGATGGCCAGAAGATTACGGCCAAAGCCTTCCCTCTGTATTTCGCGAATCCGACCAACCAGCTGTATTTCACCTGGTTTCTCAAGCGGAAGGGAGGATCGGACGACGTCGAGGACTGGAAGGTCGCCGCGATGCGGATCCTCGCGAACGACGGGGCGGACGTGAACCGATTCCTGCCCGGGCCGGACGACGACGACGGATACAAGGCTCCGTACGGAGGTGGCGACAAGACGTATGTCGACAATTCCTGGTGCTATATCAAGGACCCTTCGAGCGGCATCTTCTATGAGCTTGGCCCGCTGTCATCCTCGCCACCCTCCTTTGGCTGTGGTACGGCGGGGTATCAGGCGGCCTGCATCAATAGCACGCAGAACGTCGCTACCGACGGTTCCTCGACATCCGCATACCAGGTCGACGGTACGCCGGTGTGCGATGGTGGCGCGCCGTTTTGCCCGGGGACGATGCTGGCCCGCTGTATCAACCCGTCGGTCGCGAGCGGGACGTTCAGTTTGACGGACACAGTGCAACGCCGGGTGTATCCGGATACCATCGATCCCATCACCTTGGTAGCCACCCCGAATTACGTCTACGACCCGGCGGTGGAGAACAATATGAGCTGTCAGGGGAACGAGGCTCCGCGGGCGGACAAGTGCATGCACCTTTTCCCGGACGCAACCGGATATACGACCGGGGACGGGAAATTCGCCACAGGCGAGGAAAAATTCTGGAGGACGAATCCGGCTGATCCGGATACGGCCAATAATGGGAATAAGGACGAAGCGAACGTCGTCGGACTCGGACGCGACACCTTTACATGGAACTACCAGACCGGTGACCAGCTTGGCCTCGTCGTGGAGGGCTCTTCCCTGATGTCGACGAAGCACGACGATTCGACGATGATGATCATGTGGGCGTTTTCCGGGGACGGATGTAGGGTTGAACATACCGGAAGCTATAATACGACCATCAAGGGATACGACGTGAATATCCCGACCACCAGCATGGGGCGTGATGAGTTCGACAAATGCCTGAAGGATAACCTTGTCGATCCGCTCGATACCGGACAGACGAATTCGAAACAGCTCGAACTCGATGTGTCGGCTTCTCCGGACAATCCGACCAACGACAAATCCGCCGAAAAATCCGGCGACACCCTGATGGCGGTCGCTGCCATCACGAACTCCAGTCGGTCCAACTCCGAAGTGACGTATGAATGGAAGGTCGAGGTGAGTAATGATGTGAACATGAGCAACCCGACGGATATCACGGGAGCTCTGAAAACCGCCGGACTCCTGCCTGTGAACAAGGGGAATGGCCTGAATTCGATCTCGATACCGCTCAATATGGACGAGGGTGTCTTGGGGGCGTTCGCTTCCTCGAATCCGATCTATATGAGGCTCACCTCGACGGCGACGGAGAACTTCAACACGAAAGGCGATCGGACCGGGCACAGCGACGTGATTGTCAAGGTTTCCAATACGGATAAGAAGATCCTCGCGTATAAGGGCACCCCGTCCGATACGGGGACGTCGGTCTCGCTCGGCGATGAAATCTGTGGTACCTATATCGCGAATCCGCAGACGGCGCAGGATGCCATGACGAATCTGGACCGGATCTCGTGCCGGGTCATGAAGAACGAGATCATCGGACTGAAAGTCGATAATACGGCCAAGGAGCTCAAGGATTTCAGCTGGCAGGTCGATGGGAAGGCGCTGGTCTGTGATACGTCCGTTTCCCCGAATTGCACGGATGGGACGACGGCCTTCATCGCGGTGACGGGCGAGCCTGGAACGGTCATCGACGTGAAGCTCGATGCCGTAGACGCTACGACCGGAAAGGCCGTCACGCTGACCCGTATGTTCAATATCGTAGAGCCGGACATCGCGCTCGAATCGACCGACATGTCGACCGTATGGCCGCGCTATCTGGGGCAGTATGTCGGTCTTGACGGGTCGACGAACGATGATTACAGCGAAAACTTCTTCGAAAAATCCCCGGAGTCCGGTATTCGCATGAAGGCCCAGTTCATCCCGACCTTTGCCGGAAGCCTTTCGACTCGACAGTGGTTGGTAAACGGGTATATCGAGCCGGAATCGGGCGCGATGGAAATCGACAATACCTCTACCGCGGGTGGCTCCGCAGGTGATGTTGCCAATGTCTCGCTTTCGGCCGTACTGACGCAGCCGGTCGCGACACGGCTTGCCCTGAAGAATATCTGGGGAATCGATGCGACGCAGTCCGAGGAAATCACCATCTCGAAATCCGTCCAGGTGACGAATATCTCCTCCGCGACCGCCGCCGATTCGGGAGTGAAAAAATTCTATGCCGCCTTGTCGGGGTATGTTCCGCCGGCTATCTCGTTCGCACTCCGAGCGATACTGTCGGGCGGACTCTTGCTCTTCACGGTCGGATTTGTCTTCTCGCTCATACCGGAAGCATCGGCCGACGATGAACGCCGACGATAAGTCTCGTATCCGCAAATCTACGTATGAACAGCCGGACCCTCGCCAAGGGCCCGGCTTTCGTATCGGAGTATTGAATCGTCTTGCTTTATGATATAATAAGAGAAAGGAAATTCATTGAATCTCCCAACTGACACAAACCCTATGCGCCACACATACCTTTCCCTCATCCTCCTCTCCCTCCT
>JBAXFX010000036.1:0-12505 GCA_037139695.1 Candidatus Moraniibacteriota bacterium
CACAAATCCCTGCGCCTCCGCTAAAAGCTTTGGCGACACGCGGTCCCCTCGGCACCGTCGTTCGTAAACGACGTGCCTCGAAGACTCGGTACTCCTTTTTCGAAAGGGAGATATCGATTACAGTACCAGCGAAAATAAGTGAGTCTCCCCCTTTCGGAAAGGGGGATTGCCCTCTCCAAAAAAGAGAGGGCAAGGGGGATTTGTGACTATGAGCGGGGCATTTTTTACAAATATAAAACATCGATTCTGTGCTTATCTTAGCACCAAAGAGGGATTCTCAGCCACCTCATCGGGAGCCAGTGCCGAAAAATGAGGACGGGTATCCGAAAGAAATGAGGGTCCCGCTAACTAACCTGACGATTTTTGAATGGTTTGTCCGCCCGCGACGATCGCTTGGCGAGACGGTCGGGGCAGCCGAAATTTTCGGATTTCAGCCGGCAAGCGGATTTTTTGGCTTATTATCGTGGTGAGATTTGAGAGAGATACTAAGTTAGTAGATGTACCCCTTGATCGCGCGGTCGGCGATAGACATGACACGGCGGTCCACCTTGCCCCAGCCCTTATAGTTCATCTCCGAAATGGTGATCGTATCGCCGGAAACGCTTTCCACGATGGCAACATGGCCGTAATAGCGATTCTCGGTCGTCACGATGATAGCCCCGTGGGCCGGAGTCTTTCCGGTCCGATAACCCATCGAGCGGGCATTGAAGATCCAGGTACCGGCATTCCCGCCCCACGGGACATACCGCTTTTGGGCCACGTACCAGGTGCAGTACCCGTACGGGAACCGATGACCGGACCCGGCGCGTCCATCGAGCGTCTTCCCCGGAGACACGTCCGTCACCTGGCCCGCCGAAGTCGAGGACGCATACTGTCGTCGCGCGATGACCGACGGGGCTGTCGAAGGCACCGGCTGAGGCGCTTCCTTCAATCCGCCCGGGATCATAATGGAATCCCCGACGGTCAGATCGCCGTTCGCCGGAAGGCTGTTGTACGAGATGATATTTCCTCGGTCGGCCTTGTATTTCGCAGCGATCGAATCGATGGTATCCCCGGCTGCGACCGTATACGACAGTCCCGCGACCGGCAGGATGAAAATCTGGTCGCCCGGCTTGATGGAATCGACATTGGCCAGGTCGTTCGCCCACAAGATAGTGTTCACCGTGATGCCGAACTTCGTCGCGATGCCGGACACGGTATCCCCGTCGGCAACGGTATAGATACTCACGCCACCGCCTTCCTCCGGATCACGGGCGATCGAATTTTCCGCCTGCGAAGAAAGCAGCGCACCGCTCTGGAACGCCACATTTCCCTCATCGGCTGCCCGTGCCGAAAGGTCCACCGCGGTCGACGGTGTCGCCAGAGGAGCGAGCGACAGACTGGACGGAGCCGAACCTTCCGCTGCAAAATGCTTCCCCGGAGTCGCGGAAACAGCGCCTCCCGAGGGGAAATACCCGAAGATCGGACTCACTCCCCGCTCATGGGCGACATTCGTCACGGAAACGAGCAAAGAGCTCACGACGACGAGGGAAAACGGACCGGCATTCCTGAACCATCGCAAAAGCCGCCCTCCGAGGCCGCACTTCAACACATCGAGCGTCTCGCGCTGGATATGGTGCGCCCTCATCTCGAAAACGGAAAACCATTTCACGGTCCGTTCCCACAGGCGGGAGAGGCTCTCCTTGATGCGAGAGAAAGTAGTGATAGGGAGCATCCCTTTCTTCAGGAGAAAGCGGTAGGCAAAACGCTTCTTTCAACAAAAAAGACGCCGAAGCCATCGGCTTTCACCTTGAATTCTTACAGAAAACAGTGTATCCGAAACGTCCCCTCCTGTCAAAGATTTTCCCTAAAAATAATCATAGAAAATACCTTATATAAAGGAAAATAAATCGCCCCGACAAGGTATTCCTTAATTCCATTTTTTCCAGTACGCCCATTACTCCCTTTTGCTCCCTTTTTCCCTTACACCCCTTTCCCCTTTTTCAGCCATCTCGCTGTGAGCCCTGCCGATAATTCTGTATACTGGACGTATGAAACCGAATATCCAGAAAAAAATCAGCCCCAATCCGATCCACCTCCTCATGCGGCGATTTCTTGAGCACCTCGAGATCGAACTTGACCGGTCCCCGCGGACCATCGAGAGTTACAGCCAGTCGCTTGAGAAATTTTTCAGCATGACGGGAATCCAACGCCCCGAAGACATCACGCTCGAACGGATCCGGCAGTACCGCATCCAGCTCAACCGAGCGACGACCGACCATGGTGAGCCACTTCGTAAGACGACTCAGACCTATCATGTCGTGGTTCTCCGTGCCTTCCTCAAATACCTTTCCCGAGAAGACATCGTCACCGTCCCAGCCGAAAAGATCGAAGTCGGCAGGACTCCGACCCGCCAAGTCGACTTCCTCGAGCTCGACGAGGTGGAACGGCTTCTTTCGGCCGCATCCGGCACATCGCTCCGCGCCTTACGCGACCGAGCCATCCTCGAGCTCCTCTTCTCGGCAGGTCTGCGAGTCTCCGAACTCACCTCGCTCGACCGCGAGCACGTGAATCTCCACAAAGGCGAATTCAGCGTCCGCGGCAAAGGCTCCAAGCTCCGGGTCGTCTTCCTGTCCGACGACGCGCGCGATGCCATTTCCCGCTACCTCGAAAAACGCCGTGACATGGATCCGGCACTGTTCATTGCCGTTCCTATCTCGAAGAAGGGCTTCGTCAAGGAACGCGGTTCGACCGACATCCGCCTTACGGAGCGCAGCGTACAACGGATGGTCAAGCACTATGCCGCCAAGGCCGGCATCGTCAAGAACGTGCACCCGCACACACTAAGACACTCCTTCGCGACCGACCTCCTGCAAAACGGCGCCGACATACGGTCGGTACAGGCCATGCTCGGTCACGCTTCCATCACCACGACCCAGATCTACACCCATGTCACCAACGAACACCTCCGCGAGATCCACGAGGCATTCCACGCGAAGCGGAAGAAGAAACAGTCCTGATATCAAATCAGCGCCATACGCATTCTCCCGCCCCCTTACTCCCCTTTACCCCATTATTCCCTTTCCCCTTATCGTTTCGGATGATCTCTTCCTCTTCTCTCCCCTCCGTCTTTGCGAGTCCGCCAATTAGCGGATTCGCATCCGTAGCAATCCAGATTCCCGTTCCCCGCCCTCACTTCACACTTCACACTTTCATTCCCCACTCCCTCCCCTGTTATCAGTTTGATTTACAAATTCTTCTACAGCACGTCCACCATCTTCGGCTTGCGCTCCGAAAAGGAATACAGCCGTGCAGGACGGCTCTGTCCGGATTTCCGGATCTTCCCGGCCTCCTTCACCAGATCGATATCCTGGATCTTCTTGCGGAAGTTCCGCTTGTCGAGCTCGTGCCCCAGGATGATCTCGTAGACCGTCTGCAATTCGGTCAACGTGAATTCCTTGTGCAGGAGTCCGTACGCGATATTGGAATATCCGAGCTTGTTCCGGAGCCGTTCGATGCCGACTTCGACGATTTTGGCATGATCGAACGCGAGCTTCGGTAGCTTGGTCGTGTCATACCAGGCGATATCGGAATAGTATTCTATCGTGGAAGGCAGTCTCCGGTCGCTGTTCACGAGCGCGAAATACGCGACCGAGACGCTGCGACCGCGGATATCGCGATCCACGCCCCCGAAGGCGTACAGCTGCTCAAGATAGATATCGTCGACGCCGGCCTTCTCGGAAAGCACCCGCTCCGCTGCCTGGTCAAGCGACTCGTCCGTACGGACCAGCCCCCCGGGAAGCGCCCATTTTCCCGCATACGGACCACTCCCGATACGGACGAGCAGCACCTTGAGCGCCCCCTCGATGACGGAGAATATGGCCGCATCGACCGCGAGGCGGATCGACGGCGTGGCATTCGGATGGGAAGTCTTACTCATATTGGGTATGGCAACTAAGTGTACCGCCTACAGCATACCCCGTCATTCGGATTCCGGTCAATCATCCCGTCACCGAACATCCCTTCGCCCGTTTATTATTACGGTTTCTTGACAGGATTTATATAGTGTGTATAATACACTTAGTAAGTTCACGGGGAGGACCGGAACGCTGGAATCCGAGGAGACGGCCGGAACGGCAACCGACGGGGCATATATTCGTCCCCGGCATCGCTGCCACAAAAGCCCTTTCCGAAGCTTCCTTCCCCCGACGCCCAGGCGTCGGTCTCCGTTCCCTACTTAGTGTACTTACTACACATATTAGGCACTTTCACAACCAAAAAGACAAGGAGGACATCATGAACGCACATCTCATGATCATCGACCCGCAGAACGACTTCATGGACACCGCGAATGCGGCGTTGCCCGTTCCTGGCGCCATCGAGGACATGCGTCGCGTCGCGGCACTCATCGACCGCGTCGGCCGCAGGCTTACCGACATCCACGTCACCCTCGACTCGCACCGCGTCATCGACGTGGCCCATCCCGGCATGTGGATGGACGCCGCCGGGAATTCCCCCGCGGAGTACACCGTCATCACGGCCGCGGACATCGAGAAGGGAATCTGGACACCGCGCGCGCCGTCGCTCAGGAAACGCATGCTCGCCTATGCCCGACAACTCTTGGGCGGCAACAAATACGCGCTCATGATCTGGCCCGAGCACTGCGTCATCGGAACCGCGGGCCACAACGTGCAGGGCGACCTCATGGAGGCGCTCAAGCGCTGGGAACGCAGGGAGTTCGCCAACGTGGACTACGTCGTCAAGGGTACCAACCCGTACACCGAACACTACGGCGCACTCATGGCCGAAGTGCCGGACGCGGACGACCCGGCGACCGGACTCAATACGAAATTCCTGGAGATGCTCGCCGAAGCGGATGTCGTGGCCGTCGCCGGCGAGGCGCTCAGCCACTGCGTCCGCTCGACGGTCGACCAGATCGTCGAGAACATCGGCGAATCGCATCTCGGGAAATTCGTCATCCTGACCGACTGCTCCAGTCCTGTTCCCCAAGTGGGAAATGGCCCCGACTTTCCCGCCCTGACGGCGGCCTGGCTCGGGGATATGAGGAGCCGCGGCGTACACCTCATGAAGGCGGATAAGTTTCTCGCCTGAGCGGGAGACGCGACAAACATCGACAACACGAAACAAACAGGAGGATACCATGCCTAGAATCACACAAGACCAGTCGATGGAAACGCATGCCATCGCTGGAACGAACTTCACCTTCCAGGGAGCCAGGCTCGAGAACCTCGGCGCGACCGAATACACGCTCGTCACCATCGCGGTAGACGTAACCGGCTCGACAAGCGACTTCGCGGACGATCTCCGCGCGGCGCTCGTCTCGGCGGTCGACGCGTGCAAGAAGTCACCGCGTTCGGACAACCTGCTCCTGCGCGTGCTCACCTTCTCCTCGACCGTCGGGATAAACGAGCTGCACGGCTTCAAGCAGCTCGAAGAAATCGACGCCGCAGCCTACCCGGTCTTCAGACCGTCGGGACTGACGCCTCTGTACGATGCCGTCTATTCGGGCATCGGGGCCATGATCGAGTACGGTGAGCGATTGAAGGACGACGACTTTCTCGCCAACGCC
This sequence comes from Candidatus Moraniibacteriota bacterium, assembly GCA_037139695.1. Taxonomy (GTDB): domain Bacteria; phylum Patescibacteriota; class Minisyncoccia; order Moranbacterales; family UBA1568; genus JAAXTX01. Next base: position 5,570 of record JBAXFX010000036.1, read on the forward strand.
ATCGTATTCGTCATCACCGACGGGGACGAGAACGACTCAAAGAACACGACGGCGGGCATGATCCGGTCGATGGTCGCGGAAGCGAACCGCGAAGAGAAGATCGAATCGCTCGTCTCCGTTCTCATCGGCGTCAACGCCGTACAGTTCAAGGATGAATTAGAATCCTTCCGGCAGGAAACCGGCATCGATCGCTATATCGACGCCGGGGAAGCCTCGAAGGGCAGACTCGCGAAACTGGCCGAATTCGTCTCGCGTTCGATCTCCAGCCAATCACAGGCGCTGGGAACCGGCGGTCCGAGCCAAAACATAGCCGCCACCATCTGAGGGCGCGGGGGATGGAAGCGACCATCCCCCTTATTTTTTTTCCGAACGACGTATCGGGACAACCAAAAAGGACAAGGAGGATCACATGACACACACATCACACACGGACCACCACTTCCAGATCGGCGAGTGGCACCTGCGCTCCGGAATGCCCTGTCAGGATTACGCGCTTTCGGAGACATATGGACATATCGCGTTCGGGATCGTCTCGGACGGATGTTCCTCCGCCGGATCGACCGATATCGGCGCACGACTGCTCACGTCGGCGACCGCTGCGGCCCTCCGGGAAATCCGCGAGTTCGGTGAAACGATCGCCCCGGAGACCGCCATCGGCTATGTCCGGGCACGACAGAAGGAAATCCTGGATGCGGCTGGCTCACTGCTCCGCGTCGGACAGGACGACCTGCTCGCGACCTGCATCCATGCCTACGTCGACGAACATCGCGGCATCGTGCTGGTCCAAGGCGACGGCGTCGTGGCGATACGTCTCAATAACGGGAACACCATCGCGCACCGGCTGGAATGGGACGGCAATATGCCGTTCTACCCCGCCTACCGGAACGGTCGGCTCGACCGGTTCGTCGAGGCGCACGGGGCCGACATCGACGCGGACCGCCTGACGGAGGATTGCTTCGTGTCGGACGGGTCGCGGGAATGGAAACCATTCTTCTCCGCACGACGCCACTCACTCAAGGCGGGAATGGGAGGTATCCGCATCGACATCGGGCCGGAACTGCTCGAAGAAACCGAATTCATCGCGCTCTTCACGGACGGGATCACCCAGATCGATCGCATCGACTGGAAGGATGCCATCAGCGAATTCCTCGCGTTCAGACACGTGGCGGGAGCGTTCGCGAAACGCCGTATCATGCGCGGCATCGAAGGTATGAGGAAGGCGGGCTCCGTCCAACAAGACGATATCGCCTGCGCCGTCATACGGATAGCGCGGGGAAACGAAAACAAAACGGGAGGCACATCATGACCACAGCACAGAAGGCACTCGCGGTCATCCTCGAGGGGTACGGCCCGGCCCGACTGGATCAGACGAACTACGTCGCGACCGGCGGCGAGGGATCGGTCTTCCGCCACGGCGGATTCATCGTCAAGATCTATCTCGACCGGCGGAAGATGCGCCAAGATGGCATGACGGAGAAGATAGGGGTCCTCTCCGCCATACGTCATCCGTACATCGTCTCACCCCGTGGCATCGTCACCGACGGGCGGGGGGAACCGATCGGGTTCTACATGAACCGGTGCGACGGTGAGCCGTTCCCCCGCATGTTCACCAACGCGTTCCGCGCACGGTCGGGATTCGACGACCGCCACGCTTCGATCCTGGTGGATCGGATGCGTGAGACGGTACTGGCCGCGCACGGGAACGGTGCGATCATGGCCGACGCGAACGAGATGAACTGGATCGCGATGTTCGGGAATACGTACGGAAAACCCGAGCCGCGGGCGATCGACGTGGACTCCTGGGCGATCGGCAGATGGCCCGCGAAGGTCATCATGCCATCGATACGGGACTGGCACCACACGGGAAGACCGGACCGGGAAACCGACTGGTTCGCGTGGGGCATCGTCTCGTTCCAGGTCTATGCCGGAATCCATCCGTACAAGGGTTCCCTCAACGGATACGCTCCGGGGGACCTGGAGCGGCGGCTCAGGGACAACGCGTCCGTCTTCTCTCCGGGAGTCGGGCTCAATACGGCTGTCAGGGATTTCAGTACCATCCCAGGACGGCTGCTCGACTGGTATATCGCCACCTTCCAACACGGACAGCGCAATACTCCCCCCTCACCCTTCGACACCGGGTTCGCGACGGCGCGGATAGCACAGACCAAGCGGGTGCTCGCGGGAGGCGGCGCGATGGTGATATATGAGCGACTCTACGATGGGAACGGTGATCCGGCCATACGTACCTATCCGTGCGGCGTGCTGTTGCTACGGTCGGGAACGGTGTTCGACCTCGCACGCGGAAAACGGATAGCGCATGGCATCGGGAGCGATGCCGAGGTAGTCGGGATACCGGAAGGATGGCTCATCGCGCAACCGGAGCACGGGTCACTGAAGATCACGTTCATCGACGGAAAGACGTTCACGGAACACGGACTTGCAAGTCCGGTTCGTGGAAATAGGCTCATACGCGCAGAAAACAGGCTGTTCGTCGTCACCGACGGCGGCCTGACGGAACTCCGGGTATCGGTATTCGGCAGACCGCTCTGCTCCGCCGGGGATACCTGGGGAGCGCTGCGGAATGCCACCCGGTGGTTCGACGGGATGGGGATACAGGACCTCTTCGGTTCGACGTATCTCATCGTCCCGTTCGGGGATCGGTCGTGCGCGCAGGTACGGGTCAAGGAACTCGACGCGCTCGTGCCGATTGCGGCAAAGTCCGGAAACGCCTTCGCGACGGTCATCGTAAGCGACCGGAACGGGACGTATCGCAAGTTCGAATTCTCGTTCGAAGAGGGCTACGCGAAGTACCGTCTCTGGGAAAACGGCACGGACCGCGCGGAGATCAATGTCGCCATCCTCCCCCGCGGAGTCTGCGCGACGATCGTAAACGATGGTGAACTCGACCTATTCGTCCCGACCACCGGGAAACTGAACCGGGTCATGGACGGAGCCATACGTGCGGACATGCCGCTCGACCGCATCGGGGAAAAGGTGGTCTACATCGACAAGGGGTCCGTGTGGCAGATGCGTCTCAAATGAGACGCCTGTCGCACGGTCCCTTCATCACATAACGAAAAGACAAAGGAGGAATCATGAGACACGGACACACGGGCTTCGCATACGAAGGGACCGGCACGGGATCGCCGATCCGGTCGCTCCTCGATATCGACTTCTACAAGTTCACGATGGGACAGTTCATCCATGACTTGTATCGGGATATCGGGACGACCTTCGAACTCATCAATCGCGACGCGGATATCCCGCTCGCAGAAATCATCGGGGAAAAGCGCCTCCGTGACGCCCTCGACTCCGCCCGGAAGCTGCGCGTCACCGACGGTGAACTCGACTCGTTGCGGAACATGCGGACATACGGCGAAAACCTGTTCTCGGAACCGTATCTCTCGTTCCTGAAAAGGCTTTCGCTTCCGCCCTACGAACTCCGTCGCGAGGGCGACCAATACCGGCTTTCGTTCTCCGGGCCATGGGCTGCGGTCTCGCTCTGGGAGACCGTCGCGCTCGCCATCGTCTCGGAACTCTACTACGAGGCGCTCGAACGGTGCATGACACAGAAGGAACGGAATGCCGCGTACGCCCTGGCCGAAGAGCGTCTAGAGCAAAAACTTGCCCTGCTCGCGGCCAGTCCGGATATCCGTTTCGCGGATTTCGGGCATCGCAGACGGCACGGCAGGGCCTGGCACGAATGGGTCGTCAAGCGGTGCGCGGAGTCGCTTCCGGATCAGTTCCTCGGCACGTCGGACACGCTTCTTGCGATCCGATATGGCGTGAACCCGATCGGCACCAATGCGCACGAGCTGCCGATGGTCCTCGCCACCCTCGCGGAAACGGACCAGGAAAAGCGCGACGCGCAGTACGCGGTACTCGAAGGATGGCAACGGCGGTACGGGAAGGCCTTTCGGATCTTCCTTCCCGATACCTTCGGAACCGGACAGTTTCTGGAGGGCGCACCAAGGACGCTCGCGCATGAATGGGACGGGTTCCGCCAGGATTCGGGGGACCCGATGCGGGCGGTCGGGCTCTACGTCTCGTGGCTACGCTCACACGGCGTCGACCCGAAGGAAAAGCTCGTCATCTTCTCCGACGGCCTCGATATTCCCGACATGAGGCGGCTCGAACGGGCATGCCAAGGGAACATCCGCTGCGCGTTCGGCTGGGGAACCCTCCTTACGAACGACTTCAGGGGCTGCGGAGGCGACGGGCGGCTCTATCGCCCGTTCTCACTGGTCTGCAAGGCGGTCTCGGCGAACGGTCGTCCGGTAATCAAACTCTCCGACAATGTCGGAAAGGCGACCGGCCCCGCGTCCGAAGTGAAGCGGTATCTCGATATCTTCGGACGACCACGACAGGATGACCTCCGGGTCATCGTATGAACGGACACCCCGCACCGAACGGTATGGGGTGTTTTCTTGTCCGGATGACGGTTGAACCCCTACACCTTCCGAAGCGGCGCCGTTCCGAGCATAAGCTTTTTCACGCCTGTCTTACGGAAGGCGATCGTGGCGATGGTCCCGGCGATCGCGACGACCACACCTCCGCCGAAATCAGGATGTTCGACGCTGTCGCCTGGACGAAGATCGGTTTCTTTCGGGCCGGTCGAAGCCGAGGGTTTTCGCTTCGAGGCCGAAGATTTCGGAAGGTCCGGCAATTCGAACGAATCGACTGTTTTTCTTCGCTCCCCTCCCCTCTTCGCGAACAACGCCGACCCGCCGAATCGGGATTTCTTCGAGCGTGGCATTGCGGACAAGAGCGACGGGTATTCCTCCACGACCGTTTCCTCGACGAGGTGCTGTGGGATTTCGGACACGAATCGCGATGGCGGATTGACGCTCGTCGACCCGAAGAGCATCCGCGATTCCGCCGACAGCAGGTAAAGCTTCTCCTTGGCCCGGGTCAGTCCCACGTACATGAGTCGCCGTTCCTCCTCAAGATCTTCCTCGGAAAACGCGCTCCGCGAATGTGGGAAGACCCCTTCCTCGAGACCGACAAGAAAGACGATCGGGAACTCGAGCCCCTTGGAACTGTGCAGTGTCATGAGGTGCACCGAATCCGCCGTGCCGTCGATCGCGTCCGTGTCCGACGAAAGAGCGACGTCCTCGAGAAACGCCAGGAGCGCCTCCTGAAGCGGACGATCGTCGAATTTTTTGGCGACGCCGAAGAGCTCGCGCACGTTCTGTTCGCGGTCCTCGCCCTCGGCGGTCCCGTCGCGGAGCGATGCGAGATATCCGGAATCCGTCGCGAGGTTCACGAGCAACCCGGAAAACGGCATATCGGCGCCCTCTTGCTCCGATTCCATCCGCAATTTCAGAAGGAAGGAGGTAAAGTTCCGGATGATAAGGATCTTCTTCTCGGGAATACCGCTATCGGCCGGCGTGAGATGAGCCGCTGCCACAAGCGGATCCTCGCCACGCGATTCGGCGAACGCGGTCCATTTGGAAAGCGTCACTCCGCCGATCGTCCGTTTCGGTTCGTTGATGACGCGCTCGAGCGCGAGACGGTCGAACGGATTCGACAGGAGTCGCACGTACGCGATCACGTCTTTCACTTCCTTACGCTGATAGAACTTGAGTCCGCCGACGATACGATACTGTATGGAATAGCGTAAGAACGCCTCCTCGAACACGCGGGACTGCGCGTTCGTCCGGTAGAGCACGGCGAAGTCGCGGAAATTCCGCCCTTCCTTCACTCTCGACACGACCGTCCGGGCGACAAATTCCGCCTCCGCCGATTCGTCCTGAAGCGTGCGTGCGGTGATGAGCTCTCCTTCCTTCGTCTCGGTCCAAAGTTTTTTCTCGCGCTGACTCCGATTCTTCGCGATGACGCTTCCGGCCGCATCGAGGATGATCTGCGTGGACCGGTAGTTGCGCTCGAGCATGATGATCTCGGCTTCCGGATAGTCTCGCTCGAATTCAAGGATATTACGGATGTCCGCCTGCCGCCACCGATAGATGGACTGATAGTCGTCGCCGATGACGAACAGGTTCCGGCGCTTCATCGCCAGAAGCCGGATGAGCTCGTACTGAAGCGGGTTCGTATCCTGATATTCGTCCACGAGAATGTACTGAAAAAGATTCTGGTACCGCTCAAGCGTCTCGGGTGAGGTGCGGAACAGTTTCACGACGAGGCGCAAGAGGTCGTCGAAATCAAGGCTTTGCGTCTTGCGGAGCTCCTCTTGATACCGTCGGTACACCTTCGCGACCAGCTCCTCGTAGTACCCGGTCGCGCGACTCGCGTACCCGTCCTCCTCGAGCGAGTCGCCCTTCGCGCGCGAGATCGCCTCGAGCACGGACCGCGGTTTTATCTGGTCCGCGTCGATCTCGAGCTCTCGCATCGCGGTGCGCACGATGCTGATCTGATCGTCCGCATCGAGGATATTGAACTTCGGGTCGATGCCGAGCGTACCGATATCGTTCCGCAGTATCTTGGCCGAAATCGCATGAAAGGTCCCGATATGCGGAAACCCTCGGAACGAAACCGGCTCCGAACTCTCGTCCGCAGCGGTCGCGAGCAGGTGTTCGATTCGGTCTCGCATCTCGCCGGCCGCCTTGTTTGTGAACGTAACCGCGAGGATATTTCCCGGAGAGATCCGCTTTTCCGCGATCAGGTAGGCGATCCGGTGAGTCAGGGTCTTGGTCTTGCCCGATCCGGCCCCGGCCAAAATCAATACCGGCCCCTCGGTTTTGAGAACAGCCTTTTTTTGCTCAGGATTAAGCCCTTTTTCCCAGAATTTCATAGATAATTCGGTTCGTTTCGGCGGTACGGAACCCATCCAGTGTAGCATGCAAAGCAGCGAGGAGGAAGCGTCTATTCAGTTAAACATACACATATAAAAAGGAAGGCTTTCGTTCGGAAGCCTTCCTGGTTTTAAGTATCTATCTCAAATCTCATGTCGAGCTGTAAATCCGAAAATTTCGAGCG
>JBAXFX010000037.1:0-12433 GCA_037139695.1 Candidatus Moraniibacteriota bacterium
GCAAGCGGATTTTTTGCCTTATATAGGCGTTGAGATTTGAGATAGATACTAAGAACCGCAAAGAGGGACGTTCCCATGGGGACTTCTCTTTTTGGGATAGTTTTATTTTTTCGCGTACCAGTACCTTGCATATCCGGCGGTTTTGGGATATCGTAGAGCACTATGACTATGGACTCCATCGTTCCGGAAATAAAATCAAAGCTCAATATCGTGGACGTGGTCGGATCATACCTCCGGCTCACGAAGGCTGGCGCGTACTGGAAGGCCTGCTGCCCGTTCCACAACGAGAAGACGCCGTCGTTCACCGTGAACGAGGAACGGCAGGCTTTTCATTGCTTCGGTTGTGGCAAGGGTGGGGATATCTTCTCATTCATCGAGGAAATCGAAGGAATCGAGTTCCGTGAGGCACTCAAGCTTTTGGCCGAGCGGGCTGGAGTCGAAGTGCCGGCGTATCGGAAGTCGTCCGTGTTCGAAAAGGATGGTGTCGAAGTGCCGGACCGGACGAAGGAAATCCTCGAACTTTCGACCAAGTTTTTCGAGAAACAGCTGTGGGAAGGGGAGGGCGCCAAGACAGCGCTCCCATACCTTCGAAAGCGCGGATTGTCCGACGAGAGTATCAGGATTTTTCGGATCGGATATTCACTCTCGGGATGGCGACATCTGCACGATTTTCTGATTTCCCGTGGATACCGTCCCGAAGAATTGGAAAAGGCGGGGCTCGTGATCGCCAAGGACGGCCGGACAGGGCACTATGACCGTTTCCGCGACCGGATCATGTTTCCCATATCGGACGTGGTCGGACGTATCATCGGCTATTCCGCACGCGTGGCGCCAGGTGGCGACGAAAGCCAGGCGAAATATATCAATACGCCCGAGACGCCGGTCTATCACAAAGGGCGGGTCCTGTATGGGCTCTATCAGGCGAAGCAATCAATCAAAGAGGCAGGCGTTTCGGTCCTGGTCGAGGGGCAGATGGACGTCATCGCGTGTCATCAGGCCGGTATTCGAAACGTGATCGCGGCATCCGGCACGGCATTGACCGGCGAACAGCTCGATATACTCAAGCGATATGGTCGCGAAGTCCGACTGTTCTTCGATATGGACGGAGCTGGCCAGGCGGCGGCTTGGAAGAGTGCTCTTTTGGCACTTGGAAAGGAAATGTCGGTTTCCGTCGTACTACTGCCGGAAGGGAAGGACGCGGCGGATGCGGCGCTCGAAGACGCGGAATCCTTAAAGAAGGCGGTTATCTCATCACTTCCGGCAGCGAAGTATTTTCTTGATAAGGCCGTTTATTTAAATGATATATCGGTTCCGGATGGGAAGCGGGCAGTGGCGGAAGGATATGCGCCACTTCTGGCTGCCATGACGAACCATATAGACCGCGACTTTTGGAGACGTGAACTCGCGGACACGATAGGCGTCGAGGAACGATCACTCGCCGGGTCGCTTCGGGCAGCGGAAAATGCGGCCCGGGAGAATGGCCCGGAGGCTCGTCGTGAGCCGGTGGCTTCTTCCGGAAACCGTCCGTTTATGACTCGGTCCGATGTGTTGCGCGACCGGATTCTCGGCTTGATGCTGTTGGAGCCGGCTTTCCGAAACGATACGCGACTCGACGGTGCGATTGGGGAAGCGCTTTCCAAGGACCCGTTGTTCCCGATTATCCGTTCCTCCGCGACGAACGATCCATTCTCCACTATCGATGACGAGGACGTGAAACGACGGGCAGCCGGGCTCCTGTTTGATACGGAAGGGATGCTGGCCGGTGAGGAAAGGCCGGAAGAGACTCTTTCTCGGACGGAGACGGTCTTTTCCGAGCTGGTACGTCAGCTTGTCGAGGAATCTCGGAAGGAAACGCTTCAGGGAATCGTGAAGGCAGTCGGGGTGGCCCGCGCGTCCGGCAATCGCGCCCTCGAGAAAGAACTTCTTGGGCGATTCGCGGAGCTTTCGAAGGAAAGTTGACTTTTTCCCTGAAAAAAGCTATTTTATCAGACATGCGGGGCTTTCGTTTTGATCATATTCTTATTTGATCTTTTTTCGTAAATCCTATGAGTGCGAAGAAAAAGGTGATGGCAAAAAAGGTGAAAAAAGCCGTGAAGAAACCGACTGTGAAAAAGTCGCTTCCGAAAAAGCCGGTACGGAAGGCTGTTCTCAAAAAGTCTGCGAAGAGTGTTCCGGCACGCAAGAAAGTGGCGGTAAAGAAGGTTGTCCCGAAGAAGGCTGTTGGAAAAAAAGTAACTGCAAAGAAAACCGTTTTGAAAAAAAATACCCCAAAGAAAGCTATCCTGAAGAAAGTCGCCACGAAAAAAGTCGTTGTGACTGCTCCTTTGAAGAAGGCGGCCTCGAAAGTGACGAAGCCGATCCCGAAGCACGTGAAGCCGTCCGAACGGAAACAACCGACGGGAAAAGTCGCACCGAAAACGAAGGCGGAAACGAAACAGGAAGAGAAGGTTGAGGCCTTCGAAGAGATCGTGAATCGTGGCAAGCAGCGCGGTTTCGTGACCGAGGACGAAATTATCCATATCCTTCCGGACGTGGAGACGGATCTTGACGCGTTGGAACGCCTATATGGCAAGCTCGAGGAGGCCGGGGTCCGCGTAGTGACGTCCGATGAGATGCTCAAGGTGGAGACCGAGCAGATCGCCGAGTCATTCGAGAGCGGGAAGGCCGCAAAGAAGAAATCCCAGGAGCGTCCCCAGCCGGTCGACGGCGAGGATGATACCTCCGACCTCGTGCAGATGTATCTTCGGGAAATCGGTCGCGTATCGCTTCTGACCGGCGAGGAAGAAGTTCGACTCGCCAAGCAGATTGAAAAGGGCGACATGTCGTCCAAACAGAAGCTGACGGAAGCGAATCTCCGGCTCGTGGTCTCGATTGCCAAGAAGTATGTCGGCCGGTCGCACAACCTCTCGCTCCTCGACCTTATCCAGGAAGGGAACATGGGCCTTTTCCGCGCCGTGGAGAAATTCGACTATCGCAAGGGATACAAGTTTTCGACCTATGCCACCTGGTGGATCCGGCAGGCTATTACACGCGCCCTAGCCGATCAGAGCCGCACTATCCGCATTCCGGTCCACATGGTGGAAACCATCAATAAATACCTGCAGGTGACCCGTCGATTAGTCCAAGACCTCGGTCGCGAACCGCTTCCGGAAGAGATTGCCGCGGAAATGGGTATGGAAGTCGACAAGGTGCGCCATATACAGAAGATCTCGCAGGAGACCGTCTCGCTCGAGACCTCGATCGGCGACAGCGACGACGATTCGGTACTTGGAGACTTCATCGAGGATACCGAAACCGTCATGCCGAACCAGTCTGCCGCGCGGAAGCTTTTGAAGGAGCATATCGCGGACATCCTGAGCGAGCTTACTCCTCGTGAGCAGAAGATCCTCCGGATCCGGTTCGGGCTCGAAGACGGTGTGACCCATACCCTTGAGGAGGTCGGACAGGAATTCGGCGTCACTCGCGAGCGCATCCGGCAGATCGAGGCCAAGGCGCTCGAAAAAATCCGCGAGCATGACGACGTGAGGAAACTCCGGCACTACTAGGAGACTGACGACTGACCGCTCACAACCGACAACGAAGGCGGGAAGTGGGGATAAACGGAATAAAAAATCAGGCAGAGAACGAAAGAATCCGTCCGAGAGGGCGGATTCTTGCCAAAATCGGTCGGTTTGGTATACTGTCTCTGTTTCAAGGTAGCTTGAAAATTGATTCCGGTGTAGCTCAGCGGTAGAGCAGGGGACTGTGGAAACATGTGTGGTATACTGAAATATGTATGCCAGACAAAAGAACCTATGCTGACCGTCCCGAGTATTTGAAACGCGCCGTCGCGAAGCGTCGCAAGGCGATGCGATTGCGTGCGATAGAATACAAGGGCGGAAAGTGTTCCCGTCGCGGGTATGACCGCTGTCTCGGTGCACTCGAATTCCATCATGCCGATGGGAGGAAGGATTTCGGTATCTCTCAGGACGGACTGACGCGAAGTTGGTCTCGGATCGAGAAAGAGATCGAAAAATGCATCCTGATATGCGCGAATTGCCACAGAGAGGAACATGAGAAATTACGCAGCCTCTCGGAGAAATCCGGGAGTGATGAATGAGGTGAATTGTCCCGATGAAACGGGATCCCGACGACTTTGAATATTCAAGGAAGTCGGTGACTGGAAGCCTACGGTCGCTCAGCACGACTATGGTGATCAGCAGCCAACCCTTTGACGGGTGGAAGGCATAGCCATGCCGAAGCCCGGCGAAGGCAGGTTCAGAGACTATCCCGCAAGGGAGTAGGCCCCGCAAGGGGTCGAAGCGCCTCACTCCTAATGCACTCGTGCGATGGAGATGATATAGTCCATGCGTCCTGGAAACAGGAGGAGCACATGTAATCCCTTGGTCGCAGGTTCGAATCCTGCCGCCGGAGCCAACGTCAGCATTTCTCAAGCGACCGGTTCCCATCCGTGGGGAAAAGTCCGGAGAGAAGGGAAAAATCGTCACGGAAGGTGGCGATTTTTCTTTCCTCTCAAACCGGTTTTGTTGCCGGCCGGAAGTCGGGTTCGAACCCATGAATTGATTCATAATGATCCCTATGAAAAATCTTAGTCCTTATACCGCTTTGTCTGATAATGGTGAGAAAAGGATTCGATATAATGGTAATCGTATTTTTTCGGTTATCGAGGATGTAAAGAAGTCTGATTTTTCTGAAGATATTTCTTCAGAAAGACTCTCGAGAATTTTTCAGAATCAAGAATATTTTCATCATCTTCACAAGATAGATAATGGGATATTTTTTGCGGCAGTGGAGTATTTTCGTTCGATTGGGGCAGAATGGTGCAATCTTCCTCTTACGACGCTCATGATCTCGTCTCCTGGGGAAGTGTATGCTGGGAAGGCGTTGGATTATACGACTGACACGCTCCCGGTCGACATGTCCTGGTTCGACAATGAGCGGAACGTCTTTCTTTCGGAAAGCTCGCAGTTCTATCTTGAGCTCAGACTTCTGACGCAGGGTATCGACAATGTTTTTTCCATCTATAATTCGTTTAGGAAGGAAAAGGCGGATTTCTGTCACTTATCGGAATTCCAGCACATCGAGTTTGAAGGGAGAGTGACGTTTGAAGAGAATATCGATATATTTCTCGGTCTTCTGCGATCCGTTACGAAATATCTTATCGATCATGAGCGAGAAAGTTTGACCTATTTCATAGGCGAAGAAAAGACAGGGGGTCTTGAAGACGCTTTCCTTGAAGAGAATATCGTCACACTTACGTTCAAGGAAGTGCTGGATGCCCTTCGCAAAGAGACGGGAGATGTAATATACGAAGAATTCAGCCTGAAGAATTTCGGAGCATGGGAGGAAATAAAACTTACGGAGATATTTGGCAAGCATGTTATCGTGACGAAATTCCCTCTTCTGCAGATTCCTTTCTACCATAATGAACTTATGGAAGACGAGAATGGAGTAGCGCTTGCCGAAAATGCGGATTTCATCCTTTGCGGGTACCGCGAAACGGTCGGAAGCGGAACGCGTATCTCGAACCCGGAAGCATTGAGTGAAAAGGCGAAAACGTTCAATTTGCCGTCGGAGGATTATAGTCCGTATATTCAGACCAGGCTCCAAGGGGGCTACCGGAAAACTTCCGGTTTCGGCCTCGGATGGCAACGGTATGTGCAGTGGATTCTCCAGTTGCCATATATATGGGAGGCGACCCATATCCCGCGAGGACATCATCTCCCTAAACCATAAAGCAAAGAATATGGACCAGAAAACTTTCGACGATTTTTTTCAGCCGTATGCACAGAATGTCGACAAGGCCGATAACGTAAGCGCTTTCTGGCGTCTTTCTGACGTGCTCATCATGGAGATTATCAAGGAGAGTGTCGGAAAACAGTGCACGGAACAGACCGTGGTATGCGATGCCGGAGGCGGAACGGGGCGATGGGCAGCGAAGATGAGCAAAGAAATTCCCGGAAATTTCATGGTTTATGACCGATCGGTCGATATGCTCGCGAAGGCGAAAGAAAATATTGAGAAATCCGGTTTTTCTGACAGAATAACGCTCGTTCAGGGAGACTTGACCGATATGAAGAATGTCGGAAGCGAATCGATCGATCATATCGTGAGTATTTATAGTCCGATCAGTTTCATCTACGAGGATGGCAAGGCAGTCTCAGAAATGCATAGAGTCTTAAAGACAGGAGGAAAGATTCTTCTCATGGGACATAGCTATTACAATGCGCTCGCGTCGAAGGTGAATAACTATCGCGCCGAATCGGAAGAAATCGCGCGCTTATCAAAGGAGTATCGCGTGAAGTGGGCGCCGCATGTTCCCGAACTTGTGACGTTTTCCAAGGAGAGTATGGAATCGCTTCTGGAAACGGCTGGATTTCAGATTGAGAAGACGTATGGTGTTCCGGTATTTGTTCAGCCAGGTCCGGAGGATTTCGATCCGGAGAACGAGAAGGTAAGCGCGGTATCCATGTATTTGGGGAATCCAGATGTATTCAAGGAAATATTCGATTTGGAAATGGAACACAACTGTAAAGGTACGGTCGCGAACCGAGGGATGAACATATTCACATTGGCGACAAAAATATGAACGAACTCATAAGTCCGAAAAAACTACGGAAAGGAGATTTGATTTCCGTCGTTTCCCCGTCCGCCGGCCTCGGAGAACTTTTCCCGCATCGGGTGAAGGACGGTATCAGCTCATTGGAGCGGATGGGTTTCCGTGTAAGAGTGGAAAAAAATGCGCTTGGTCGGAAGGGGTGGGTGTCCGGAACGATTGAAGAGCGGGTTGCTGATTTACACTCGGCTTTTTCTGATCCCGAAGTGAAATGCGTGATGGCATCAGTCGGCGGCGATCACGGCAATCAGCTACTGAAGTATCTCGATTTTGAACTCATACGAAACAATCCGAAGATATTCATTGGATACTCCGATATTTCGGTGCTTCACTATGCTTTGTACGCGAAGGCTGGATTAAGGACGTTTTATGGGCCATGCCTTATATCGGAGTTCGGGGAATATCCTGACGTTCTTGATTATACGAAGGAGTCCTTTTTTGAAACGCTCATGAATGGGTCGTTCGGTGAAATCATGGCTTCGGAGAAATGGACTGACGATTTTTTGGATTGGTTTAACAAAGAGAACCATACAAAAGAAAGGCCGTTGCATGTGTCGAATGGATATGAGTGGTGGAAAGACGGGCGTGCCGAAGGGAAAATTATCGGCGGATGCGTGCCATCGATCAATCATGTCCTAGGAACTGAATATTGGATTGATCCTCAAGGAGCCTTGTTTTTTATTGATATTCCAGAGGGAGGCCCCGGAGAGCCTATGGATATGGCCACGCTAGACTCGTTTTTCGCGGACCTCGACAATGCCCGGGTATTTGAAAGCGTTTGCGGACTTATTATCGGAAGGCTGTACAAATTTTCGAGTGAGCTGAATTCCGAGTTGAAGGAGATTATTCTGAGATATGTGGGGCCCTATGACTACCCGGTTCTCTTTAATGCGAATATCGGACATTGTGCCCCGAGTATTACCCTCCCTTTTGGGGTGTCGGCTGAAATTGACTCTTCAAGAAATCTTTTTCGGACTATCGAAGATTGGAGCTGACGGCCAGTGTGATGAAAAAAATTCCCACCATCAGATATTCATGATGGCGGGTGTCTTTCAGATGAAGGGAAACGGAATGACATCGCGGACATTTTGCTTCTCTCGCGGGACAAGGAGCATCGCAAGCCGTGTCATGCCGAGACCGAATCCGGAGATTGGCGGTATGCCAAGACGTAGGAGATCCAGATACCCGGTATTTATGGGTACCCCGGTTTCCATATATTGCCTTTGGAGTCTGTGCTGCATGATGTCCGGGTCGTTCTCATCGACAGAGATAGTGGCAATATGCATGCCTTTGGCGACGAGCACGGATTGTGTCGTTTGCCCGTCCGCAATCTTGCAAAACGGATTGAATCCAACCGGCATGTTCGTGATGAACGTCGGCTCGTTGAATCGCGGAGCGATTATTTTCGTGAGCGCCTTGTATATACACGTGAATTCAGGCGTATTCTCCGAGAAAAGATCTGGAAATATTCGAGACAGATCGTTGATTGAGCAATGGTCGCGATTGCACGACGCGGCCAACGCACTATCGAAGACGATTTTCTTTGGGGTTGCGGAAAAACCACCTCCAAAAATATCAACATTGCCACCGGTTTTGTCTGCCTCGACGAGTTCGCAGAGGATCTCTGTGATGATAGCAAGCGAATCATCCAGTGAATCACCGACCTTGTATGCTTCCAGAATCCCGAACTCGGGATAGTGTGTGGCATTCACGCCTTCGTTTCGAAACGAGTGCGTTATTTCGTACACACGCTCGAAGCCTCCGGCGATGAGTTTTTTGAGTTTTACTTCCGATGTCATGGCAAGATGGTATTCTTTGCCGTTCGCATTGCATCTGGTTGAGAACGAACCCGCAAGACCAGCGTCAAAGCGGTTTTGTAGGACTCCGGTGTCGAATTCGAGGTATCCATCGCTCTGGAGAACCGTTCGAACGCGACGATTCATGTCGGCGATTCTTCTGAAGAGGTTGAAGGAATCGGGATTTCCGATAAAACCGATAACTCGATTATCGTATTCCGTTCGACTAGTTACCCCGTTATGTTTATCGGGCAATTCAACCCGGCATACGGATACCACCTTGGCGGAATATACCTCTATGGATGGTGTTCCCGTGCCACTTGTCGTGCGCGCGCCCTCGATGGATATGATCGATCCCAAGGGGAGTCCCACTATCTCTTTGTAGTTTCCAAGAGATTTTTTGGTAAGTATGCATTGGGTATCATTCTCCTGAAAGCGAACGTTCAGGAAGCAGATGCCGCCCATATGCCGTTTTGCGAGAATCCTCGCATATCCTGTGGCAATTGTCATCGTATTCTCCTCGAGTAAGATTGTTAAGGTTCAACATGAGAGTATAGGCTTTAAATGAGCGCTTGTCAATGCGAATCAATTGACTCGGACCATTTTATGTGATATCGATTAAACTAGGTAGAAATTCTATCCGAGGAGGATGAAATGAAGATTATTCAGCAAAGTTCTTTTACATATCTGCCCGAGATCAGGGAAAGGTGGCGGGATGAAGCTTTTCAGCCGTTAGTCGACCACAAGTTCAGGTTTCTGCTTTCTGACGGGAACGTAATCGAAGCTGGTGTATTCGAACTCCTGGTAGATGGGACGAAAGAGACCCATGCATGTATTTCCACTCAGGCCGGATGCAAATTCGGGTGTGCCATGTGCTCATCCGGGAAGGATGGGTTTGTCAGAAATCTTACGAAGGAAGAAATCCTTACCCAAATACAAACCCTTTCCAGCGTGGCAGGAATTCAGACGTTCGACCACGTTGTTTTCATGGGTATCGGCGAACCGCTCGATAACTATGAGAACTTTGTTGCAAGCATTGTGGCTTTAGTGAGCTGTAACGCCTCTTATGCCGGTCGACTTTCGTTTGCGACTGTCGGACTTCCTCAGAAACTGCTTCGTCTGTCACAGGAACAGATTCCGGAATTTCGAATGCTTTGGATATCGCTTCATGCTCCAACGGATGAGAAGCGAGTTCAAATCATGCCTGTCGATAAAGCATTCAGCGTTTTCGAAATCCTGAAAGCCACAAAAGAATTCGCTCAGCGCACTTCGACGGAAGTATGGATCAACTACATGCTTTTTCGAGGGTTCAATGATAGTGTCGATGATGCGACATCACTTGTGGACCTCTTAATCGGAACGGAGGATGTTTTTTCTGTGATGATCACCGAACCCAACAATGATCTTCCTCGGTATCAAGGGGCCGATGTTTCGGATCTGAAAAGGTTCGAGGGATATCTGCAATCCGCAGGGGTAAAGAATCGAATCGCCAGATTCATTGCGGCCGGGAAACAAGTAAAAGCTGGCTGTGGGGAATTCATTTTTACTCGCATGTGATATTTGCGAACCCACTTATTGCCCTTAGGGATTTTCCTAGGGGCATTTTTTTTTATTTACCCCTTCGCAAGGTCTGAAATGTAAGCTAGGATGGAAATCGATCGGAAGTGATATTTTCGGCCTTTTTGAGGCGGTTCGAATCCTGCCGCCGGAGCTAAGTAAATAGAGGCTTGTCTGAGCCTCTATTTTTGTTACCCGCAATGGACGTTCGAACCAAAAAGCTACCTCGCTGTTTTTTGTAATAAACACAAATTTATGCTAATATTGTGGTTGTAAAGCATTATCACCACAAATCGTATGTTTGACCCATTGAAGCCTTATAATAGCCTTCCTCAGCTGCCTCCAAATTTCAATTTCGATGACATTGCTATTCTGAAGAAGCTCAATAAAGCAAATATCGCCCTATCTCAGCTTGAGGCAGGTTCTCTTGCTATACCCAATCGAACATTGCTTCTCGAACCGCTTTCTGTGCGGGAGGCGGTAGCCAGCTCTGGTATCGAAAACATCAATACGACAGTGGCAGAAGTTTTCCAAGCCGAGCTTTTTCCTGAAAGAGAAATTACTAAAGAGCAGAAAGAGACTCTTCATTATAGAGATGCTTTGCGAGTAGGGTATCAGCTTATCCATAAACATACTTTTCTTCATACGAACGGATTCCTTGAGATTCAAGGCATACTTGAGCCTAATAAAAAAGGCATTCGTAAGCTTCCAGGAACCAGTATCAAAAATTCAGTGACTGACGAGGTATTGTATACACCGCTAGAGGGGGAAGTGCTCATCCGAGATTTCCTCAAGAATTATGAGGAATACTACAATAATTTTTCGGATGATATTGATCCATTACTCAAAATGGCTGTCTTACACTATCAGTTTGAAGCTATTCATCCATTTTATGACGGAAACGGTCGCACAGGAAGAATCCTGATGGTTCTATATCTCATTCTTGCCAAGAAAATGGAACTTCCCATTCTGTTTATCAGTGGATACATAAACAAGAATCGTTCAGAATACTACCGATTACTGAGAGAAGTAACCAGCCAAGAGAATTGGAAAGACTGGATATTGTTTATTCTGAATGCCGTTGAGTCACAGGCTAGTGAAACTCATATCACTGTCAAGAAAATTCGGGATTTGCAGGAGCAATACAAGAAGACTATGAAGGAGAAATTACCTAAGATTTATTCTGCAGACTTGGTGGAGTTTCTCTTTGCTAATCCGTTCTACAATCAGGAGCAGTTGTCGAAAAAAGTTGGTGTGCATCCCAATACGGCAGCCAAATACCTAAACCTCCTCTTGGCTGAAAAATTCCTTGAGAGCTTCAAGCATAAGAAAGCAAAGATTTACTTCAATCCGAAATTTTTAGATTTGTTGAGTTAGTAGTCAGCTTCCAAGATAGCTATGAACAAAGATATTCCACAAATTATCAAAGAAGTGGGCTTTGACTTTCACTGGAGTGAAGAGAAGGTTTGGGCTTTGGATTTATCTGTGGAAGAAATGGATATTACCGAAATTATTTGGCATTTTGACATTCCTTTCCTCTGGGGAAATGGAGTCTACAATCTCAAGCCTCAAGAAGTGATTGATAACCCTGAAGCTCACAAGGAAGAATATGAGCGCATGATGCGAGCAGACTTGGTGCATCCGATAGACATAATGGAAAACAAGGGAAGATGGCTCATTCTTGATGGTCTGCATCGCTTGATGAAGGCATCTATTCTCGGGATGAAGAAAGTGAATGTCCGAAAAGTCCCTCGTGAAAGGATACCTGAAATAGTGAAATAGGGGGTGGGGTAAACTCTACACACCTTGTTCCATAAACTTCTTTAGTCCAAAGTAGTAAGACTTTGAGGCTTCATCCTCTTGTATAGAGGTTCTAATAGTGGCTATCAGGCGGAGCCGACATCAGTATTTCTCAAGCGACCGGTTCCCATCCGAGCCCTAGGTTTGAGAAAGGCCAAAAATACGATCAGAAATGGTCGTATTTTTGTTTTGTCTCAATTCCCATCGCCAGCCCGCAGTCGGATTCAAACCCTCATCTTTCCCCTTGAAAGAATCTGAAGGCCGTGATATGGTAGGCAGTCGCGAATCGCGACCGGTACGTTGAAAATTTATCAACTTGGCTTTGAAAGGAGTTGAATCATGGACTTGTCCAAACAGAGGATTGTCTTCGAAGTCCCGTTTAACGGAGACGACGAGCTGATCCGAGCCTATGGCGAATACAAGGATCGCATCGCTATGGTCTACGGAAGAGCAGAATATTAATCGAAGCTAAGCCATAATGTAAGTACAACATTGCCTAAACTCGTTCCAGTATGGCTCGGGCATGGCGTAATAATAAACCCTAAGAAGTATCTATCTCAAATCTCATGTCGAGCTGAAATCCGAAAATTTCGTTTGAGCGCCAACCAAAGGTTGGTCACCCTCTGGGTGAAAAACCATGAAAAATGAGGACGGGTATCCGAAG
>JBAXFX010000038.1:0-12399 GCA_037139695.1 Candidatus Moraniibacteriota bacterium
AGTTTCTCAGAGAGTTTTTCAGGATATACAAGACGGTTTCCTTATAACTTGTCTTATCCTAAGGGGAGGACAGGAGGGGTTGGAATATGAAGGATGCTTATGAAGAGACTTTTAAGATTCAGAATCCCATATTGCGTATGGCCCTGGAATTCCCTACGCCCGGTGTTTGGAAGTGGCGGCCTTGATGAACGCGAGGAAGAGAGGATGCGGTTCGGCGAGTGAGGATTGGAATTCGGGATGGAACTGCGTACCAAGGAAGAACGGGTGTTCGGACTTGGGCAACTCGGCGATTTCCATCAAAACCCCGTCGGGCGACGTGGCCGAGAATACGAGCCCGCCCTCGCGGAGCCTCGCGACATATTCCGGATTCACCTCGTATCGGTGCCGATGCCGCTCGACGACCTCGGTCGCACCGTACGCGACGGCGGCAATGGTCTTGGGCGTCAGTACGGCCGTATATCCGCCAAGGCGCATACTCCCGCCGTAATCTTTCTTCTTCAGCTTCTCCTTCTGTTCGGGCATGATGTCGATCACAAGGTGCTTGGACTTCGGATCGATCTCAGCCGTATTCGCACCCTTCAGGCCCAACACATTACGCGCATATTCGATAACGAGGAGCTGCATGCCATAACAGAGTCCGAAGTATGGAATCTTGTGTTCGCGACAAAAACGGATCGCGACGATCTTCCCCTCGATGCCGCGTTTCCCAAATCCGCCCGGGATAAGCACACCGTCGAAGTCCGAAAGCTCTTCCGCCTGTGCCGGGTTTTTCTCGTATGCTTCGCTACTAAGCCAGGTGATCTCGGGATGTCGGCCGGCCGCAAACGAGGCGTGCTTGATCGCCTCCAGAACGCTGATGTACACGTCGGAAAGCACGTAGTCGCCGGAGTTGAAGTACTTGCCCACGACCGCTATTTTCACGGGCTTCTTCGCCGACTTGGCACGGACCACCAGCTTCTCCCACTCCCCAATCGTCCGAGCCTTTGCCCGAAGACCGAGCTTCCGGATCAGAAGATCGCTCAGTTTATCCTTCTCGAAATTGAGTGGCACCTCGTAGATGCTGTCGATATCCGGCGCGGAGATGACGTCTTCCTTGCGTACGTTACAGAACGTGGCCACCTTTTCCTTGCGTTTCTCGTCGAGCGCCCGATCGGCACGCGCAATGATGATGTCTGGCTGGACGCCGGTCCCGTTCAGGGTCCGCACGGCATGCTGGGTCGGCTTGGTCTTCATCTCACCTACCGTCGAAGGGGTCGGGATGTAGCTCACGATGACTGTCAGCACGTCCTCGGGATGTTCGATCTTCATCATGCGGATCGCCTCGAGGAAGAGGATGTTCTCGTATTCCCCGACGGTGCCACCGATCTCGACGATCGTAACATCGGCCTCGGCCTTCTTGGAAGCCGCCTTGATGCGGGAGATGACCTCGCGCGGAATATGCGGCACCACCTGAACGCACTGACCGCCGTATTCAAGGTTCCGTTCGCGGTCGATGACGCTCTTATAGACGAGCCCGGTCGTCATGTAGTTGCCCCGATCGAGATGGAGCCCCATGAACCGCTCGTAGTTGCCCATGTCCTGATCGGTCTCATAGCCGTCGGCAAGCACGAACACCTCCCCGTGTTCGGTCGGGTTCATCGTTCCGGCATCCACATTGATATAGGGATCGATCTTGAGCGCCGTCACGCGGAGTCCGCGGGCCTGAAGCAACCTGCCGATGGACGACACAGTGATTCCCTTGCCCACCCCGCTCATCACGCCACCCACCACGAAGATATACTTCGCCTTTCGTTTATCGTTTCGTTTTGCCATAACTTTTCCCCGCCCCTCCTACGGTGTGAGAAAAATATAAAAACCGACCTCACGCATAAAAAAAGAGCGGAGGCCATCCTCCTACCCTTCCGCCTCGACGGCGACCAGAAATTTTGCCTTCGCGGTCCCGAAATTCGCCTCGACGGGAAACTCTCCCGTTTCCTTGATCGACTTTGGCAACACGATATTGCGCTCCATCACCCCGGTTATCCCCTTCTTCGTAATCGCCGCCGCGACACCCGCCGCGTCGATAGACCCAAAGAGCTTCCGATCCTTCGTCTTCGCCTTGATGACCAGCCGTGCACCGGCAAGCGCCTTCGCGGCCGCCTTCACCTCGGCTTCCGCTGTCTCCTTCGCGGCCGCCTTCCTGGCGGTATCCGACGCGATTCGGGCCAAAGTCGCCTCGGTCGCCGGCTCAGCCATCTTCTTCGGGAAGAGGAAATTCATGGCATACCCGTCCGCGACGTTCTTGACCTCGCCGGCCCTTCCGACCCCTTTTACCTCCTGTTTGAGCACCACTTTCATAAACGGTAGTTTTCCTTATTTCCCATACAGTATAGACGGGAATCCGCACGATGGCAAATATCTCCCAGCCATCCGCTATGCCGTTCGAACGGTCAAAACGGCTCACCCCTCAGAAAAGCCTGGATTTGCAGAAAAATCAGGGATATGTCATCCTAAAAAGCTCTCTTTAACAAATGAATGACTCTCTCACAAACACCCTTCCATCAACCAAATTCCAGGAGGCATTCCATGAGTGGAACAAACGACTCAATACTGAAACCTACTTACATCGCTACTACACCCGTGTCAAAAAAAACAAATACTAAAAAATTGTTTGTCATCGACACCAGCGTGCTCATGCATGATTATCATAGCCTCTTCCAGTTCAAGGAACATGATATCTACATCGCACGCCAGGTAATCCGTGACCTCGACAAATTCAAAAAGGGACTCGAGGAACCGGCGCACAATGCACGCGAAGCGTCACGACTCATAAAATGGATCACGGGAGACCTCTCCGCTTTGGACAAGGATGGAATTCCGCTCGAGTTGCCATCCGAAAAGACCGCAACCGGACGGATGATCATTCAAAAAGATCATATCTCAAACCGATTCTCCAAGTCCCCGTACCAGCAAGAGAACGACGACATAATTCTTTCAATCGTTACGCATCTTCAGGAGAACGACTACCATAATCGAGACGTGATTTTCGTGACCAAGGACACGAACGCCTATCTGATGGCGCTTTCACTCGGCATCCACGTCGAGGACTACAAGGGTGACGGCACGACCCGATCGCTCGACGATTCCAATATCGTCCGTACTGGATTTCACGTGCTTCCCGACGATTTCTGGGATAATCACGAGCTACTCGACGAACATGAAGATGGGCAAGTAAAGAACCGTGATTTCATGGTGAAAGGTTCGTTCTGTACAATGTTCCGACCACATGAATTTGTCATCTCACGACACAACCACATCGACAAGCAAACATCGGTCGTGAATGTACAGGGAGACGTCGCCCACCTCAGAACCGTAACGGATTACTCCGCGAAAAAGAATGCTATTTGGGGAATACATCCGAAGAATGACGAACAGAACCTCGCCATGAATCTCCTTATGGATCAGTGTATCGACCTCGTGATGCTCCTTGGCCGGGCCGGCTCCGGAAAAACACTCCTTGCACTTGCGGCCGCATTGGAACAGGTCATCATGCAAAATCTCTACACCAATGTGATTTTCACGAGAGCTACCATCCTTACCGGCGAAGACATCGGATTCCTTCCGGGAACCGAAGAGGAAAAACTTCTTCCATGGATGGGCGGACTACTGAATAATTTACGATACCTGCTTCACGAAAAGCCAGTGATGATAAGGAACCATTCAGGAAAAGGTGAAATCCCCATGAGCCGGGAAGACCTCCTTCGGAAATATATCCACGTAAAGGATATCAGTCGGATGCGAGGTGACACATTCTGGAGAGAACTCGTCATTATAGACGAGGCGCAAAATCTGACCCCGAAGCAACTCAAAACGATTATCACGCGAGCTGGAGAAGGCGGGAAGATAATTCTACTCGGTAATTTGTCCCAGATCGACACGCCGTATCTCACGGAAACGAGCTCGGGACTCACTCATGTCGTGAACCAGTTCCAAAGCTGGCCATACAGCGGGAGCATCGTACTCCAAAAGTGCGTCCGTTCACGACTTGCCGACTATGCCGAGAAAATGCTTTAAACAAATTTTTATCCCCGCCCGAAGAATACTTCGGGCGGATTTTTTTAAATGGTATTGATAATCGATCTTTCGTAAAAAAAGGCCGGGATGGAACATGTGTCCACCCCGGTTTTCAGCTTCATTCGCCTGTCATCTCAATGCTGTCGGATCCACTCCACCGCCTGCTTTCCGATATCGCGCCGGAAGGCCTTCCCTTTGAAATGAATCCTCTCTACCGCCCGATAGACCGTCTCTATCGCTTCCTCAAGCGTCTCTCCGACCGCCGTGACACACAGAGGTCTCCCCGAGGCAGTCAGCAACACTCCTTTGTCATAATCCGTCCGTCCATAGAAGACGACGACACCGGGAATCTTTTCCGCTTCCTCGATTCCGGTAATCTCGAACCCAGAATCATACTTCCCGGGATACCCTTCCGAGATAAGCATGACACAGACCGAAAACCCATTCTGAAACGAGAGCACGTCCTTCACGTCCCTCAGCCGTCCTTCGGCGCATGCCCGCAGTACCCGTGTCAGATCCCCTTTCATAAGACGCATGAGCACCGGCGTTTCCGGATCGCCGAACCGCGCGTTCCAATCGGCCACGGAAAGGGAGCCGTCCGATTTCAGGATGATGTTCGGATTGAGACAGCCCCGAAACGGTGTTCCATTCATGGCAAGCGCCTTCAACATCGGCAGGATGATTTCTGTTCCTACGCGGTTCATGATGTCGTCCGTCACCCACGGTACCGGGCAAACGACCCCCATGCCACCGGTATTCGGCCCTTCGTTTCCCTCGTGCACCTGCTTGTGGTCCTGCGTCGCCGGCAACAGAATAAACGAATCAGCTTCGGCATTCCCATCGCACAGTGCATGAACGGAAAATTCGAGTCCGGGAATATATTCCTCGATGACCACCGATTTCCCGGCGTCTCCATGTTCCAGGCGCACCATGATCCTATCAAGCTTGTCGAGAGCATCCCCTACCGTCAGGCAGACATAGCACCCCTTCCCGAGCGTGAGCCCGTCCGCCTTAATGACGATCGGAGCGCCATGCCACATGATGTATGCAACGGCCGATTCAGAAGAATCGAATACCTTATACGGAGCCGTCGGGATGCCGTGCTCATACATCAGCCCTTTCGCAAACACCTTTGACCATTCTATTTCCGCCGCCGCGCGAGTCGGACCGAATATGCATTCCCCCTTTCCCCTCTTAATGAATTCATCTACAACCCCGGCTTCCAACAGATCGGCCGGGCCGTTGATTAAGAGGCTCGTCGCAGCCATCTCCGCAAAGGCGGCGACTGACTTCACATAACCCGAAATCGGCTGATTCGGTCCGGCCTGTATCGGAATACTTTCGATGGACGCGGATGCCTCTCTCGGATTAGCCTTCCACAAATCCAGTTGTTCATGCTTTCGTATCCGTGTCCCGCCGTTTCCGGGAATAATCTTGATCGTTTTGATCGATGGAATGTGCTTGATATACCACACGAACGCGTCTCCGCGGGTTGCGGCATCTATGATCACGCTATTCTTGTACGTCTGATTCGCGTCCATCTCTTCTCCGTTTAGATTCTTAAAAAAACAAAAAACGCCTTTCGCACGCCAACCCTAGCAGGTATCGACGAGAATATCAAGGATCGTCGGTTCTTCAGTCAAAACGAAAAATCCGCGCGTGAGCGGATAATTCGCAGTCTCATTCCGTTCGTATCGCGTCTATTTCACAGGGACCGACGTGGCAGGCGTTCGTGCCGGCGTAGGTGCGAGCTCGCCGAGTTGGGCCGTCACGGCATCGCACGAGTGGCCGGAAGCGTGCTTACTCCAGACATCGTCGACCGTTCCGTATCCGTTCGCGACGGCACCTTCGCTTTCAAGCGCGAAGGTGGCACACAATTCATATTCCCCGACTTTCACGACTCCCTGTTGCCGGGACGGTGTCACGACACGATACTCGTATGTCTGTTTCGTCTCCGGATCGGACTCATAGTTGGAACAATGCGCCGAATCACCCGCTCGGTTCAGCTCGGTAAGCGACACCGGTATCGCCCCGTAGTTATTCGCATAGGTACCGATACATTGGGAGAGACTCCGAAGATTCTCCGCGCGCTGATTGTCGAAGGTCCGGCTTCGAGTGACTTCCGGCGAACCGCCCGCGAACAGCCCGAGCACCACGCCGAAAGCGACGAATACCGAGACAGTTATGCCGAACGTACGGAATACCGTAACCGGGATGTCCTTGCGGTATTGGATCTTGCGTCGCTCGAAGAAATAGAATCCGAAGATAGCAGCCGCGATTGCCAGTATGATGAACGCCTTCAGAAAAAAGCGAAACGTGACCTCGCCTTGGAGGAAGGTGAAAACAAGCGTGATGAGGTCGCCAACAACGGTCACCGAGGCCACTAACAAAACGATATAGGTAAGCCATTTGGAAAGCCTCGACTCGGTTCGTCCCTCGTTCTCGCGGAACTTGCGGAACCAGATCCGCATCGTCAGGTAATACAGAGGGAAGCCGATAAGGAGTGCCGCGATCGAATAATGTATCGCGCTCGAAGACGACTGTTCGTCGTAGAAACTCACCGCCACGAGCGGATCCGGGAGATACCGGTTGATGATCTGGAAATACAGCACGCCGAGCGAGACGGCGACGTTGCCGAGCAGGATGAACGAGAACAGATTGACGATGATGTCCACCGTCGAGGACTTCTTACCCGTCGTGGGTCGGTGCCCTTGCGACGGTACCGGAGCGCCGAGCAAAACGACGCCGTCTCGATACGCGCTATCCGCTTCCTCCTCCGACCAACCGACGGCGAGAAGCTCCTCGCGGATCTCCGCCTTGGGAGCGCCGACGTTGACCCGCTTCGCGACATACTCCGCCAATGTATTCGTATCCATATGGATGATTATTACAAGCGACTGGGGTTCAAATATACAGCATCCCCGGATTCCGTCCCGATCAAATGGATCGTTTCGCTTTGACAAATTTTGCAATGCCGACAAGAAGAAGAATGAAGCCGAACAAGTGGACAAGAAATCCGAGCGGGAAAGCAACGATGAGGCGACCGAAGAATTCCCCGACAATGAGCAACAGGAACGATTCGAAAATACTCACAAAAAGTGATCCGAACATCACCACCAAGATACCGACCACAATCAATGTTTTTGCCGTATTGAATTTCCCGTCATTCGGCGAACTGACTATGACGTTCTCATTCTTCATGAAAAAGCCGACCAACCATATCACGAGACCTATCGGCATCGTTACGAACGTAAACCAGCCATACATGCCGAAATGATACATAGTGTTACCAAAGTCGACACCACCGATACGACAAGCGCTATATCCGGCCTCATTAACAGAACAACCGACTAATCCTGCAAAAAGATATGTCAGTATCGTAATCGCCATTGGGAAAAAAGCGATGACAAGCCCTCCGATTTGAAGTAGTTTTTTATTCATATTCGTTTGTATTTATTAAAAAGATGCAATGATTGTAGATCAACAATAATGCTTTCAGGATTAACCCGGAAAATATCCAAGCCTACAACACTGGAATCATAGTTTCTGCGGACTGGGAGTTCTCGACTCAGGTTACGATTGCCGCGAAGGCATTCTAACCCTTTCAATAACGACTCATCTTAAGTGGTGGACCTGGGGAGAATCCCTGTCAGCCACTGGCTGGGAACTCCCGACTCAGTCCCGGTTTTGTCGAAATATGATTTCGTCACAAAACCGATGATTCTCGATTCCGAGCGAAACGGAACGTTTCGACGGAATCGGAACAATGCTCCAACCGTATCCTTAAGAATGCATGTGGACCTGGGGAGAATCGAACTCCCGACTCAGCAATGCGAATGCCGCGTAATGCCACTTTACTACAGGCCCAATATACCAATTTCGAATTTCGAATGTCCGACCAATACCATCACTGCAGTCATACGGGAAAAGTGAGACCTCCTACTCAGGTTGCGAATGCCGCGTAATGCCACTTTACTACAGAAAAACGCCTCCCATCCTTTGTATCATGGGAAACCCGGAAAATCAAGCGCTCAAAGAAACTGTCTTCCATAAACCGTCTGATGATGGTCGCTACAAGAAAAAGTGGCCCGTATCCCATGATTAATGGATAATACGGGCCACTTAGAGTTGCGTTGACGATTTCGATCATACCATCGACTCAAACAACCAATGGACGAGTCTCCGCCAGTACTTCCGAAACAGTGGAACGGGGCCGATCCTTTTCCTGAACTCATCGATCGTGCATTCCAATGCGGTCGCGGAGCCGTTACGCCCATACTCATCGACTCTCAGAAGGCACACGCCATCGCGCCGACGGACCGAGCGGAAAATATAGCAATTCCCGTTCACGAAACAGGTTGGTGCATCCGGATATTCGGCAGAGCTGCAAGCAGACCGTTTCCTCTCAGGATATGCCTGAAGTGGGATCCCGTAAGGAAACCAGGCGTCCAGACAGGCCGTCTCGGAATCGAACCGTGCTACATCGAGAAATGGAATCCGCCCACTCCCTGAATTCGGATTTACCAAGAAGCGGTCGATACCGAGATCGATAAAGAGATCGGAGAGTTTGTTCTTTCCGGCGTCATTTCTCATACGGCTTCTCCGTTTACGATGACTGGGAATCCGCTACCCGAAAGGACCCGTTCCGTCCGGGTTTTCCAGTGGCCGCGAGCAATCGATATGGCCCCGATAATTCCTCCAAGAAAAACGACGACAAGCCCGCCGAGCATCAACCACGCCACCATCTGCCCCGCCCGTTCGAAGGTTCCAAGTCCATACAGGAAAACGGAAAACAAATGGGCTGGAGCAGGGAGGATTACCGCAACAACCGACCACTGTTTTGTTTTTTTCTCGAGTCTCTCCCAGGCCTCTTTCCGTCCAAAAAGGGAGAAGGCGGACATAATACCGTACCCAAAAACTATGACTGTCCCAAGGGTATCAGGCCCAACGTCGAGCATTTCAAGGAATATTCCACAGGAAACGACGCCATTCACCACAATCCCGGCCAGGAAGAGTGCTTTTACGATCATTTTCATGATTACTCCGTCTAAAGGTTTTGGAAGATTGGTAAAGAAACTGTGAGCTTATTAAAACAGAAAATAAGATACTGTCAAGTTTTTTTCAAAAAGTCATCGATTGAAGGCATATAGACAGAAAAATTAAAATATCCTCTCCCAAAGAAAAAGGCGGGTCGAGGAGAATCAGTATCGATTCCCGCAACCCGCCGGCTTTACACTATCACCTTGTACGCCTTGTACGCCTTCTCGATCCCTTCCCCAACCGAAAGCAGCTTCCTGAACGCGGTCTCATAATCGGCTCTGTTTTTATTTTCCTCTTTCGGTATCCGTTCCGGATCAAATAGGTCCGACAAACCAGTAAACACAACGACAGGAAGCGCAATCACATGCCTAAACATACTATTCCGATTCGCGGAACGGGTCTCTGCCGTCCACCACCGAAGTTCTTTTTCAATCACGGCATGAAGCGAGCACGCGGAACGTTTATAGAAGGTTTTATTCGCGACATAATTACTCATTTCACGAAGGTATTGGCGTGTCTCTTCGAGACGGGCCTCCGCACGTATGCCTTCGTCACTCCATTGTCTATTCTTCGTATGTCGCCAGGCAGACACGGCCGGACCGATGAACCGATCCTTTTCGAGTGATTCGAGTCGTGGGTCAAGAACGGTGGCAATATAGCCATCCGGACCGAAATAGTTCTTCTGTCGGTATTCCCGTCGCGAGGCTATAAGTCGACTCAGTTTGAGCGCGGCTTCCAGCTCCTCCTTCAGCGAGGTGAGGTCCGCGAAAGATGGACGGCCCTGATTGGCAGTTTCCAGTTCCGAAACGGCCCTCATCGTATTCCTCATCTTCCGCTCAAGTTGTTTGTCATACTCGGCGATTTCCGTCTGAACCGTGCCCGACAGGATACGGTTGTTTTCAACCACACCGGCTTGAGTCACCAGAAATTTCAATTCGTCGATCTGACAGTGCAGGAGCGTTGTTGAAAGCGCATCAATCCGCGCTTTCATATTCCAGATGTCCACTTTCTCGAAAAGCTTCCCATAAAAAGAAGTGAGTGGGTTCATGACGTACGATATTTTGATTGTGAAAAAACATCAGGTGAGTATAGCAGTTCCCCTTTATCGGTCAAGTGAACCCAAGAACATAACCGGTATCAGTCGCTTTTTTCCCGGAATGGAATATGTAAGCATCCCTATCATAATACGTCCAGATACGTCTTCCGATCCCCTTCCGGCAGACGCTCGATCGCGTAGCGAAGCATGGTGCGTGGCATGCGCGAAGCATGCATATCGAGAAACGAACGAAGCGTTTTCTCGTCGCGTTTGCCGACCTCGCGAAGCATCCAGCCCGTCGCCTTGCGGATGAGATCGTGCTTGTCGTCGAGCAATGTCTCACAGATGGCAAGTGTGTCCTCGAACTCCCCTTCACGGATGAATGCGAAAGTCGACACGATCGCGATACGCCGTTCCCACAGATTTTCCGATTTTGAAAACCGATGAAGTATTTCCCTGCCATATCGGATCGAGTCAAATCGTTTTTCTCTTTTTCCCGCTCCCCTTTCGGAGGGGAGCTGTCCCGGCTTCGGGACTGAGGGGTGTGTATGCAAAAGATATTCCCCGATGATCTTCGGGGCGATCACGTCGACCAGATCCCAGTTGTTCATCGCGACCCGATGATCAAGTAAGAAATCATATATCACTTTCCGCTTCAAATCATCGGCCTTCTCGAACGCATAAGTCAAAATAAGGAGTCCGGTCAGACGCGCCTCGTGATACGGACTCGCGAGAAGCTTCTCGATCTCCCCAAACGGCAAGTCCCGAAATTCCTTCGCAATCTTCCGCTCTTCGGGCACGACTACCCCGAGAAAAATATCACCCTCGCCGTACTGTCCCTTGCCCGTCTTGAAAAATCCGGAAAGCACCTTCGCCTTCTCCGGCGTACCAATCGATTTCAATTGTTTGATGATTCTTGATGCGGTCATAATCGACGGATATGTTTATTCCGAAGCGACGGAAATCAGCTCGAATCGTTTCCGTTTGATAACAAGGATCAGGATCAATAACGCGATCGTGGCGATCGGAAGGAAGAACATCTTTCGCGGATCGTCGATGATGAGAAAGAGGACCCCGAACACCACTATCCTGCCGAGCACCGTCGGTATCTCGCGAACGATAAGAAACGTCTCTTCTTCGTCACCTTTGATCTTCCGATAGATCATACCGAAGTACGAGACGAGAAAGAACATCATCAGAAACGACGCGGCAAATGACGCGGCATATGCCGCAACCGGCGAGACAACGAAGAACCGTACCACCCAGACGGCCGAGAGCAGGACGGCCGCGATCGGGACCAGTTTCGCCGCATGCCGATCGGCGAGTTTCCCGATGAGGATAGCGAAGAGCGCCCCACCGAGCGCCTCCAATCCGCCGACGATACCGGGAACGGACAACGATCCGATGATAAGAAACACGAAGATACCCCAGAACCATTCCGACTCCTCGATGATATTATCAAGACCTTCCAAGAAAAAAAGGAGTCTTCGCTTCCGAAGTTCCTCCCAGACCTGAGATATCCTGAACCTGATCTTTTTCTCCTCCTTTCGGATGCCATACAAAGGGAAATATGAGAGAACCAGTCCGAACCCGGAAACGGCGAACATCGGCCAGAATCCGACAATCGGAATAAGGACTGCGCTCAAGATCGGCCCGGCGATACCGAATATCTTCGGGAGCGCGAAAAACACCCCGAGATCGCTTCCCATCTTCTTGCAATCGGCATGTCGCACGAGCAGGATATTGAGCGGCATCCAATACAGGATATTGGCGATTCCACCGATCGCAGCGATCAGGATCCAGGGAAGAGATACGTTCGGCGACAGGTTCAACGCGACATAATACAGCAATTGGATCGGGAACGAAAGTCGAAGCGTGGGCGCGAGCCCGAATCGCCACATGAGCCACGGACAGGTAATGAGTCCGAACGCAAGGCCGACGATATGGAAGACCACGAAGAACAGTATCGTCCCCGAGAGGGAGAATCCGTGCAGAAGAAGAAACGCCGGGACGTAGATACTGATGAAAGACACCGCCACGGAATGCAACGCCTGAACGACCTGCACGCGGTGAATGTCACGTTCGAATGTGATACCGAAAAAATTCATACAGTATGCTGATATTCGTTTCCCGCTCCCCTGCCTAAGGGGAGCTCTTGAGTCCGCGAAAGTGAGGGGTGGGAGGAGATATTGATTAAAACTATGATATGTCTACCTCTCAATGAATCACCTCGGGGCAGAGCCCCGAGGTATCAGAGGCTCCGTTCAAGG
>JBAXFX010000039.1:0-11716 GCA_037139695.1 Candidatus Moraniibacteriota bacterium
AAGGGGAGGACAGGAGGGGTTGGAATATGAAGGATGCTTATGAAGAAAGTTTAAGTATCTCCCTCATCTTGAAAAAGACCGGGAAGTACCATACAGTAGGGATATGATTCCCGAACACACACGGAGAATGTCACGAATCATCTTTCTTCTGTTCCTCGGCATCGTTTCGACCGGAACGGCGTTGTTCGTCGCGCCGAATATTTTTCACTTACCCGAAGTCCGGCCGGGATGTGATACACCGATATACTGGAGCCTTGGGGACGTGGATCCACGTTTCCCCGTCGATCGAAAAACATTTCTTCGGACCGCCATCGAAGCCGGGTTATTGTGGGAAAAACGGATTGGAAAGGAAGTCCTCGTCTATGATCCGAAGGCACCGTTCGTGGTGACCACCGTCTTCGATGACCGGCAAAAAATGGCGTATGCCACAAACGATCTTCAAACGACGGTAAACCGGTATCAGAAGGATGCCGGAACGATGAAAAGCACGTACGACAATCTGAAGGCCGTTTTCGAACGGGACCAGTCGGCCTTGAACGCGCGGATACAGGCCTATCAGAAGGCGCTGTCCGCGTATAACGACGATGTGAGTCGCGCGAATGCCTCGGGAGGCGTTTCCCAAAGCGTCTACGACTCGCTCCAAAAAAAGCGCCAAGTACTCGAGGATGAGCAATCGTCCGTCTCGACGGAATCGGCACGGATTTCCAAGGAGGCCGACACTTTGAACGCGACGGCCGGGAAACTCAATACCGCGACCGCGACCGTACGAAACGATATCACCCAGTATCGGCGAACCTACGGCGATTCGAAACCATTCATCGAGGGACTCTACGAATCCCCGCTTCATTCCATCACCGTCTATGAATTCAACGGCGTCAACGATCTTCGTCTCGTCCTCGCGCACGAGTTCGGCCATGCGCTCGGCATAGCGGATCACGTCTCGGACGATCCGAGCGCCATCATGTATGCCATGATGGGCGGGCAGGACCCAAATCATCCCACACTTACGGAAGCCGACATCAATGCCTATGTGGCCGCCTGCCCCGTCAAGACGATATCACCCCGCGACGCGTTCGTCTCGTACCTCGTCACAGCGCCACTTCCTCAAATGACACTTGGCAATCTCTTTAAGACGATTTTCCACTGATTCGCCACGATACTTGTCCCCAAGTCGGATGAGGAGTACAGTGGAATGCGTCACCTTTTGTGGTTACCGTATGAATTCCGACAAGAAACTTCCTGTCGCACTCATCATCCTCGACGGCTGGGGGTACCGAAAAGAAACGAAGGATAACGCGATCGCCACCGCCGATACGCCGTTTTTCGATTCGCTTCTCGCCGAGTTCCCGCATACCCTGCTTCAGGCAAGCGAGGAAAGCGTCGGATTGCCGGACGGACAGATGGGAAACAGCGAGGTCGGTCACATCACCATCGGCGCCGGCGCGATTATGGACACGGACCTCGTCCGCATCTCGAAGGCGGCGACCGGAAATGAGTTCCTCCGCAATGTCGCGTTCGGGACCCTGTTCTCGCATGTCCTGAAACACGATTCCGTCCTTCATATAAAAGGACTCCTTTCCGACGGCGGTATCCACAGCCACACGGATCACCTCTCCGCCCTTCTCGAAGCCGCAAAGGCGGCCGGACTCACCAAGATCGCCATTCACGCCTTCACGGACGGACGGGACACGGCCCCGCAAAGCGCTGCCTCGTACCTCCGCGATCTCGAGGAAGTCATCGACGACCTTGGCATCGGTTTCATCGCCACCGCATCGGGTCGATTCTACGCCATGGACCGCGACAAGAACTGGGACCGCATCGAAAAGGCCGAGCGGGCCATCTTCCACGGCGACGCCGGCCGGACCGTCCGGGACCGGAAGCCGTCCGAGATCCTCTCGGAGCTCTATGCCGAGGGTGTCCTCGACGAACATCTCGAGCCGGTCGTCTTTCTCGATGAGCGCGGTGAGGCGTATTCGATCCGCAAAAACGATGGCGTCCTCTTTTTCAACTTCCGCTCGGATCGATCACGTCAGCTTTCCGCACGCATCGTAGAGCATGCCAAGGAAAAAAATCTCTGTTTTGTCACCCTCACACAATACGACGAGACCCTTCCGGCAATCGTCGCCTTCCCGCCGCAACTCCCCGAAACGACACTCGGGCACGAGGTCGCGAACGCCGGCCTTCGCCAGACACATGTCGCCGAGACCGAAAAATACGCCCATTCGACCTATTTCTTGAACGGCGGACGGGAACTGCCCGAAGACGGCGAGGAAGATATCCTCGTCGAAAGTCGCAAGGACATCCGCACGCACGACGAGGCGCCAAAGATGCGCGCGCACGAGATTGCCGACCGCGCGATCGATGCGCTCGAGCGTGGAACAGACTTCCTCTTCATCAACTTCGCGAATGCCGACATGGTCGGGCACACCGGGAACGTCCCGAAGATCATCGAGGCGATCGAATGTCTCGACTCGGAACTTCGACGGGTCATCGGGAAAATCTCGGCGGTCGGTGGCATCGCCATCATCACGGCGGATCATGGGAATGCCGAACTCAATGTCGATCCGGATACCGGAGAAACGCATACCGCGCACACGACGAACCCAGTCCCCTTCATCGTGACCGCACCGGGGACGGTCCGGGCGGGAGGTTTGGCCGACATCGCCCCGACCGTCCTTTCCATTCTCGGACTCCCCGTCCCAAGTGCCATGACTGGCATAAACCTCTTTTCAAAAAATCGAAAATAGGCTTCGATAAGCCTCTTTGAAAACATTTTTCCAAGAACATCGTATGAACGCCATACAGGGCACAAAACGGGGTGCTCGTTCCGAAAAACACGGCACACGCATGACCGAACCCGGATACCAGGAAAAAACCGACGCCGAAATCATCGAGCTCGCGAAAGGGAACGCGGATTTCTTCGGGGTACTTATGGAACGCTATGAAACACCGCTTTTGCGGTATATCCACAGAATATCGTCGTTCGACCGGGACGATGCCGAAGATATCCTACAAGAGTCGTTCATCAAAGCCTATCGCAATCTCAACGACTTCGACCACGATTCCAAGTTCTCAAGCTGGATGTACCGGATCGTCCGGAATCAGACGATCGATGTCGCGAGGAAGCGGAAAATCCGCGTTACCGTCTCGATAGACGAACATGACCTTTCGCATATACTCCGCGCGACCACGGATATCGAGGACGAGACCGCACGAAAATACGACCTGACTCGGATAAATGCCGCTGTCCGGTCTCTTCCCGAAACCTATCGTGAAGCGCTCATCCTCCGCTTTCTCGAAGAAAAATCCTACGAGGAAATCATGGACATCCTTCACCTCCCGAAAGGAACCGTCGCGACACTCATAAGCCGGGGTAAGAAAATCCTCCACGAAAACCTGAGCAAAGAAGGTATTGAACGATAATGATTATGAACGAGCAGAAACAAGATTCGATTGCCGGGAAGATACTTGGAAAAATCAAGCAAGAGGACATCCATCCGGAAGCCTCTTGGAAGTTCGTCTTGAGACGAGCGCTCCTGTGGACCGGCATCGGGCTGGCCGGTGCCTTCGCCGCGATTTCCCTTTCCCTCGTTATTTTCTCGCTCCTCTCCATCGATCAGGGCATCCTTGGCTTCGCGCCGAAGCGGCTCTTCTCACCGACTGTCTTCCAGGCGCTTCCGTTCCTCTGGATCGGCTCTCTCCTCGCATTCGTAGCACTCGCCGTCTTCGAATACCGCGAGACCGGGCACGGGTACCGGCACCGGCCACTCTTCGTGGTCCTGACGACGTTTCTCATCGTCTTCGCGATCGGCGCCCTGCTCCATCTGCTCCGGATCGGCGAACGTTCCGACATCGCTCTCCGACATGCCATTCCCCAGTATGATCAAGCCGTCCGTCCGCGAGATACTTTTTGGAGGCATCCCGAGGCCGGTTTTGCCACGGGAACCGTCGCAAATATCAGTGCTGCCGGTTTCCTTCTCCGGACTCCGGATGGAGACGGCCTGGACATCCGTATCGGCGACCACACGATTATCCGACTCCCCCTTAAGATCGAAGAAGGTCGGGCTGTCCGGGTCATCGGCGACCAGGATGCGAACGGCAAGATCGATGCCGAGGAAATTCTTCCGGCACTCCCTTCCCAACTCCGCGGAGGGGGAAGTGAACAGGGCTTCAATGACGATCAACCACCGTTCCCACCACATGCCATCGACCCGGCGACGGGGCTCAGCCAATAACCTGCCACAAGGCAATTGTCATTCCTGCGAAGCTTGTCCCCGACTTGATCGGGAATCTTAACGGAATGAATATACAACAGATGTATTTGATTCGGTATAAGCAGGGGCGTCGAACCTAAAACCGGACAACGTATTGCACGAAAAGTCCGGCAATGACACTTGCCCCAAAAAGTATCCCGATAATCCGGAATGTTTCCGATTTTTCCGTCTCCTCCTTGAGGAGGATCAGAATACCAAGACCACCATTGGCGGAAAGTCCCGCGATCGTGGAACCGAAGGTGAGGACGCCCTTCAGATAGAGTTCGGTAATGCCGACCGAGACGGCACAGTTCGGAATGAGCCCAAACAGCGCTACTAAGAACGGCTGAAAGAATCCGCCATTCAAGAACAGATTCGCCAAGGTCGCATCACCCAGTCTGGCAAACGTGAAATTGATAGCGAACGTCACCAGAAAAATGAAACTGAAGATCTTCAAGGCATGCTTCAACGGATGAAGAAGCATCCGCTTCGCATCGAAACCCTGCTCCGGATTCTCGACGTGATGCCCGCAACAGGCGTCCTCGGATAGGACGTCGCCGTGTACGTGCTTCGGATTGTCCTTGCCACGGTTATAGGCCGCGATATGGGCGAGTCTCCGTTTCCGCTCCTTCCGATACGCGAAATCAAGCAGGTACCCAAAGACAAGCGCGATCACAAGCTTTGTTACGATGAGTGGCACGATAAGCCATGCCTTATCCGGCCGGGACAAGATAACGGGAATTGCTTCGTCCGACGTGGCCAGATACACGGCCATCAAGGTGCCGATAGTCAGCAACCGCTGGGTGTACAAGGCCGTCGCGAACACGGAAAAACCGCACTGTGGCAAGATACCGGACAGCGCGCCGAAAAGCGGTCCGGCCGAGCCGGCCTTCTCGATTTTTTCCAAGATCTTCCGGGAGTACGAGGATTCGAAATACTCGATCCCAACGTAAACGAGAAGGAGGAACGGGATTGCCTTCGCACTGTCGACCAACGCATCGAGGAATATGGCGTACATATTTCGTCACTATGAACATTTATCACAATACCCGTAGAAAGCAAGCGAGTGATCGAGCACCCGGAAGCGTTCATCCTCGAGCAACCGTTTTTCCTCGCCATAAAGGTGCTCGTCAAAGGGTATCGACTTCACCGCGTCGCAACCGAGACAGACCAGGTGATGTCGATGGCCATGCGAAAGCTCGAAGGATCGTCCCCGTCCGGCGAGTCTCACCTCGCGGATGACACCCGTCTCGGTCAGGAAGCGAAGTTCGCGGTAGATCGTGGTACGATCCGCGGCAATTCGACGCTTCGCAAGCGCTTCCATGATAAAAGTCGCGGTGATCGGCGTATCGGCCGTACGAAAAATATCCAGCACCGCTTTCCGGATTCTGGTCATCCTCCCATTTCGTTTCCTGATAATCCCCTCAATTTCAGTCGCTTCCATTCCCGCATGATATATCACTCCGATCATTATTGCAACACTGTAGCGTTATTATTGGCATACTGTTTGATAGAAAACCCCGCCCTGTACCATACGGTACGAGGCGGGGATTTTACGACTATCAGAAACAGAGTCGCCTAGAGGACGGCGTCCTTGGCGGCCTTGGCGAGGCGGAACTTGACCACGGTCTTGGCCGCGATCTTGATTTTGGCTCCGGTCGCCGGGTTCACGCCCATGCGTGCCTTGCGCTTGGCCTTCACCATCTTTCCGAATCCCGGGACCACGAACTCCCCGTTCTTCTTGACCTCCTTGTACGCGAGTGCCGCGAGCGCATCGAGCGCGCCACCGACATCCTTCTTCGTCAGACCCGTCTTCTCCGAGAGCGTCGTCAACAGCTGTGACTTGGTCATTTTTGCCATACTATTGTGTTCGTACTCGTCCGCTTATAGCGAACACATACGAATGTGATATTAGCATTTATTATTTCGTGCGGGTCCGTAATGACTCCTGTCTCGCATCGACCTGCAAACATGGGGTCCGGCTCCATCACTACCGATAAATAATATGATATTTACTGGTCTTTTGCAAATACGCCAAAAAACATACAGGGGGCATGTACGCTGAGTTACACGCGTACCTTACTTTTGGCAGCAAAAAATACGAATATGGGAAGCACGGCCATCTGCAACACCGGCGTCAGACCGACACCGAGAATCGGGAGAATGGGCATAAAGGAGCCATATGCCCACATGCCGGTCGAAAGGGCGTACCGTTCGATACCGACCGCGATGAGGAAACCGAGCGAGGCAGTCAGAACGATCCGCTTCCATTCATCCCCTTTCCGGAAAATCCGATCGAAGAGGAAAAATTCCGGGGACAAGATGAGGAGCGTAAGCATCACGTCCGTGAATGCCACCACGACGTGTATGAAAATGAAATCGACCGCTCCGGAAAAATGCGGCGCGAACAGGAACGCCTGCGACATTTCCCACGCGAGATTAAGAACATAACTCA
This sequence comes from Candidatus Moraniibacteriota bacterium, assembly GCA_037139695.1. Classification (GTDB taxonomy): domain Bacteria; phylum Patescibacteriota; class Minisyncoccia; order Moranbacterales; family UBA1568; genus JAAXTX01. The sequence goes on from JBAXFX010000039.1 coordinate 6,709, forward strand.
GGACAGCTATCGGTACTATTTTCCGCACGATGAACATATCGGATATTCGTTTATCTGATAGCCTTCCCTAAACCGGTGAGTACCAAAGATAATTCACGCATCTCTCTTTTCTTCCCGAACGGTATAATCTCGTCGGCCAGAAGTTCCGCCCGTTCGATTCCCTCCTCGAGCTTCCGCTTGCCGCCAGAAGCGATCATGACTAGGCTGCTCCGCGCGTCGTCCTTGTTGACTTCCTTCTTCACGAGACCGATCTTCTCCATCGGCAGCAACAATCGAGTGATACCGGACGCGGTCAATCCGACCTTCTCGGCCAAATCGATGCGACGAATGCCTGCGCTCCCCGCTTCGGACAAATGTGACAATATGATGAACTCGGTGAAACCGAGTCCCCCGAGGCCATTGTCGAAGCGCCGATTCACGACCGCAGCCACCTTCGCCATATCGATGAAAAACCGTACTGACGATGAGAGTGTTTCCATATATGCCTGATTAATGTTTGACTGCTCAAGTATATATCAAGCGACCGTCGCCGTCAACCGAGACGGCCGAAAGCCTTCATTTTCGGGTCGTCTTCCACGCCAGGCCGAATATCTGCCGCATGACGTCGGCGATATCGGGATGTTCGATGAGTACACCCTGAATCCCGCGATGCGAGACTATCTGCACGCGGTCACCGTAGATTTCGATGGAGACATTACTTGCATACTCGGATTCCGGAAGCGGACGCAGGTCCATGCCGAAGCGACGTTTCGTCTCTTCCTCCAGGTACTGCCGTATCGAAGGATCGAGTGTCGTGATCGCCTTCCGACGGATGCCGGTGGCACGATAGGTCTCGTTCAATTCCAGCCAGTAGTCGCGAAGAAAGTCCGGCGTGTGTTTCTGGTGCGCATAGAAGGCGACGAACGAGCGGTCCCCGATCGGCCGCCCTTTCATATCCGTCACCAGCCGCGCATACATTTCCCGTATCCCGTCGAACCCCTCAAAGTAGGAAACGTTCGCCTTCTCCTCCCCTTTCTTGCGCAGAGCCATAAGTTCCGGTAAGGCATCCTCGGCAGTCGAGAGTCGTTGTCGTGCGGCCGCGACGCATTCCTTCGGGGACTTCGCCATGAACAGATGTTTGTCCGATCCCGGTATCTTCAAGACGAACCCTTTTCCCACCAACGTGTCGAGCACGACATAGGCCGTCGGCTTTTTGAGCCCACTCCGAACCGCGACCGTATAGGCCGTCGCCTTTTCAAGCGGAAGCAGAGCCAGGTATACCTTGGCCTCCTTGTCGTTGAGTCCCAGATTGATGAGCGATTCCATGAGTTCCATACTCCTATCATAGCCTCAGATTCACCATATAGTCAATAATATTGATGAATAGAATATAATGTTGTTTCTTTTGCTTTATATAAGATGTCAATCAGTGCTTCTTTGATTCATTGTTTTTGTCTATGCTTGTATACTCGTTCATTCTATAGGCAGTAGCGCCATTTCCAAACAATACACTCACTATTAAGGACGTCTTTGCGAGCCCGTACACGGGCGCGGCAATCCAGTCTTGTCCCCGATTCCTGGACTGCTTCGCCGGGCCTCGCAGAGACGGAAGGAAGCGATTATTTAGAAATGGTATTCGTCCTTTCACAACCTCTATCAAAAACGACCATGAAACACTCTGTTGCCGACTTCTGGCTGGCATACCTGCACCAGACAGGATCTTCCGAAGCGATCCGCGATTGTATGCCGGGCGATTTCCCGCATATACTGTCCGTCATCGGTACGAGGCAGTGCGATCTGCAGTGCCGACACTGCATATTCCCCCACGAAGATACCGAGCACACCGAAAGCCGTGTTCTCGGCATCGCCGTCGAAACGATCGCCCGACACATGCCGCAGGGCTTCGCTCTCATTCACGAAGGCCGAACTTTCCACCCGGAACATCTAGCTTGGCTCCAGTCAGTACGACAGATACGGCAAGATGCCTATATCGGTCTTATCGACAATGGTTCGTATGTCCGGCACCTGCCAGAGATTTGCGCCTCAGGATTCCGATTCGATGGGCTTGATATCTCGCTCGACGGGCCGGAGGTCGTTCACAACCGGCAACGATGTTCCACTACGGCGTTCCGTAATGCGCTCACAGGCATCGAGGCCGCACATGACATCCTTGTTCCAAATGGATCGATATGCGCGCTGACCACGCTCACAGGCCACAATTACGATGCGCTCGTCGCGACATGCGACATACTGCCACAAAGTATCAGAGCATGGCACGTGACGACCATTACCCCAGCCAGACCCGAGCTCAGACCGCTCTCCGTGACCGCAGAACAATTCAAGGAATCCTGGAGACAACTGAAGCAAATCAGCAAACATCGACCGGTCACGCTCAAGTTCTACAATACGGACGATCTCCCAAAACTGATTGAAGCCGTAGGACGGAAAGCCTTCGATCGTGCATTCTCACAGGCAACCGCAGACTATTCATCGGTCCGGTTCGAAATTGACGGCATCGAGATCCGATATTTCCCGCATTCGATCGCCCCGAAGGAAACCTTCGTCATCGATGCCGATGCCTGTTTCCGGCTCCCCTACGCCAATGCCTACTCCCTATGGGAGCTTCAGTCCGGCATATCGCGCATCGGCGAAGACCTGACCCCGCTTACCATCGGCGACATCGGACCGGACAGCACTCTCTCGAAACTCTATCAAGAATGTGTGCGAACGTGGCTCGACATGCATTTCGAACAAGCCCTCGCCACAGAAGCGGCAATATTTATTAACACAAACAACCCACAAAAGGAGGTGAGTATAATGGGCGGCGCAAACACCGGTTCCACAGGCAAATAGCCAATCGGCTATCTTTCAAGAACACACAACAATGCAGAGGAGGTAAACGCTATGGATAGTGGCGCAAGCACCGGCTCCGCCGGCAAGTAACCAAAAGGGCATACTCGAGTATGCCCTTTTATTTCGGCTAAGAATGGAAATGAATCGGCTTAGTATCTATCTCAAATCTTTCTCCCTCCCCACTCTTCCCAATAAAACCCGTACGAAAGCCAAAACCATCATCTGCAGGCTGGTGTTCAGCGTCCGTTCACAGTTTTTCCAAAGTCTTCGGCATTTCTCCAGCCAGGAGAAGCTTCTCTCGACGACCCAACGCTTTGGAATGACTGCGAACGCGTGTAATTCGTTTCGTTTTGAAATCTCCGTTTCTGCATTGAGAATCCGTTTCACTTGTTTGGGGAACAGAAAAAGGGTCAAGTACATTATTAGGGCTCATTTCAAAACAATCCCTCCCGAAGATGTTGGAAAGCAGGCCTTATCAGAGCGTTATTTGAACAATCAAAAACCCGGGTCCATGAGGATCGCCGGGTTTTTTGTTCATTTCGGGTAAGGCATCACAAAAGCATCGCATCACTGTTCTTATCACGCTTTCCTAGTCGTCCGCCACCGACCATGCTTATGGTGAGCTGATATCCTGTCGCGACATCAAGGGCGAAGAACGGGGCGGCCTATTCAAAATCCACCGTGAAGCTGTACATGCCCATCGAGCATGCGCCACGGAGCGTGGTCCCGGCGGTCTGTGCGGGGACGTCGACGTCCGTCGTGCCGGTGCGCGGGAGGTTGTTGCGGTAATTGATCGCCGGGATGGAGAGCGACGATGAACAGTCAAACGTGTTGTCCGTGACGAAACGGAGGACGGTCGGCACGCCGGCCTTGGCCGTGATCGACTTGGGCGAGTATCCCCCTTTGACCGCGATCTCGATGATTTGCTTCCCGTCCGTATTCACCGCATCGCTTTTGATGACCGCTTTTGTCGGAGGAGATACGGGAGCCTTATTCGTTATGACACCGAGATACATCCCCACTCCAAGTGCGGCGATACCCAATATGATAACGGTAATGACGGTTGTTATGTTCTTTTTCATATGATTGCAATTGGTTTTTTACCAGACAGGTATTTCTGTCTTCGCGAGGATTTCATCTTCGGAATCCTTGGCGATCCAGACTACAAGAAGAATCTGAATTCCTGGATTGCCACGCCCTCGAGGACTCGGTCTCGCAATGACATCAGAGTGAATTAGAAATTGAAGACCGGAGCGATGATTCCCAGACTCGCCAGCCCGTTCAGCAGATTGAATATCCCGAAGAAAATGACCAGGAGTCCTGCAGCCTTGAAGAATATCCCGGATCGCGCCCCTTTCCCGATACCGATCGAGCTGAAACTCAGCAGTGCGAGAACGGGCAGTGTGCCGAGCGCGAACGCGGACATCGTGATCGCGCCCTCCGAAAAACTGCCGGTCGAAAGCGCATAGAGCTGCATCGACTGCGTGAACCCGCATGGGAGAAAGAACGTGACGATTCCGGCCAGAAGCGGGGTAAGCGTATGATTGAGTTCCTTCACGCCATGCATCCGTTTGCCGATGAAGGCCGGCATGGACGGCTGGAGTTTCCTCGCCCACGGGAACACGTCGAGGAGATTGATACCGAGAATGATGAGCACGAGCGCCACGAGAAATCCGAGCACGGCCGTACCGGTCCCGCCGATTTTGAACACCGATCCGAGCGATCCAATGACACCGCCAAGGAGAAAGAACGATACCAGTCGCCCGACATGGAACAGCGCCTGCGGACGAAATGTCTCGCCTTCCTTGGCGAAGTTCGCGGACAATGAGAGTACGAGCCCGCCGACCATCGCCATGCAAGACGAGAGCGATGCGACGATCCCGATCAGAAATGCCGATCCGAACCCAACATCCGACGACGTGACCAGATTCACCACGCCGAGTCGTTGCAATCCGAAAAAGACTCCTATCAGGACGAGTGCGATCGGTGTGGCGAACGTGAACTCGGACCATTTCGGTACATGCGTCCCTTTTTCGGTCGAAAGCGTATAGCCATGCGCCTTGAGTGTCTCGCTCAGATCATGCGCGACTCGATCTTCCTCACGGTCGCCGAACTCCCCGGTCACTTTCACTCTGGCGTCCGACAAGGACGCCTTCACCGAATCGACCCCCTCGAC
>JBAXFX010000040.1:0-11541 GCA_037139695.1 Candidatus Moraniibacteriota bacterium
TGGAAAGTATTTCGATTCTATATCTTTATTGAGAACCCATTATTGCGTATGACCCCTTTTTCCTCAGGTCCAACCTTTATTCAAAGTCGAGTATGCCTTCCCAAGATTGGACCTTGCGTCCTAAGTTCCGATCGAGTATGCCGTCCTAAGGTTGGACCTTGGATCTCAAGGTCCAACCTTAGGACTGACGTAAGTGAAGATTTCAAGTATTATAAGAGAGACTCTTATAAAATTTATGAAAACGAATAAACAACTCCTCGAGAAGGTTCTCGAGCCGAAAAATCTTCTTTTAGCGTTCCGTGACGCCGCCAAAGGCAAACGACAAAGACCTTCCGTTCTGCTGTTCGAGAATCATCTTGCACGAAACCTGCTCCATATTCGAAATGATCTCTTGAACCACCGATACAAACACGGGCCCTATACGGCATTCACCGTCTATGACCAGAAAGAGCGCTGGATACACGCGGCACCGTTTCGCGATCGGATCGTCCATCATGCCGTCCATCAGATCATCGAGCCGATCTTCGAGCGACGATTCATTTATGACTCTTTCGCGAATCGCCACGAGAAAGGAACGCACAAAGCAGTACATCGTATTCAGGAGTTTCTCCGGAAGTCCGAATATCATCATCACGAACCGTTCTGCCTCAAATGCGACGTTTCAAAATGCTTTCCCTCCATCAACCATAGCGTCCTGATAAGGCTGCTCGAACGGTCGATATCCGATACCGAAATCATGTCCGTTCTTCGAGAAATTATCGCATCATTCGAAACCGGCGACCTCTACGATCCCCTCTTTGAACCGGACTCTCCGTTTCGGAAATTCCGGCCACGTGGCATCCCTATCGGAAATCTAACCTCTCAACTCTTCGTCAATATCTATCTCGATCGCCTCGACCGATTTGTCAAACATGAGCTCAAGATTAAACACTACGTCCGCTATGTCGACGATTTCATCATTCTCTCCACTGACCAGACCGTCTTACTCGACATCAAAAACAAAATAGAAACTTTTCTCCGGGATTCGCTCTATCTCGAACTTCACCCCAAAAAACAACGGATATTCCCCGCCAAACTCGGGATAGATTTTCTCGGCTATATCATTTTTCGGGATCATCTGCTCCTTCGGAAAAGCAACAAGATGAAATTCGGAAAGCGCCTGCGAAAACTGAAAGTATCCGTGGCAGAAAAGCTGGTCTCAGTGACCATGGCATGCGACACGATAACATCCTGGCTCGCGCATTCGGAACATGCGGACACGAATCGACTCCGTGCAAGATTCTTCGGCATGCCGCTACGCGCCCAAGATCAGGCATTGATACGTGATCTCGTCGGAAGCTGGAAGAAAAAATCTCCTGATCCCCCCAAAGAAAAATCTCCAAATGATCCATCAGGTCAGCTCCGACTCTTCTGAATCACTCAAGATTGGTCGTTTTTTCCATTCTCCAAGGTTGGACCTTGGGTCTCAAGGTCCAACCTTAGGGGTCATTCCAGCCTTAACATCAGAATATCCCCTTCCGTTCACGCATACCTTCGACGGCAGGCTTCGCAAATGCATGATACTCAGCCATATTCTTGAAGCGGCCAAGGATGTCGGCGCGACCGGAAACCGTTTCAGTCTTGAGCGAATCTTCTCCCCAAGAACGGAAAGAGCACCAACGATACTGATCGGCCGGCGCTATTCCATGTACCTCGCTGTTGCAATCGACATACGCCAATACATGGAGCAGATACTCATCGGAGTCGATATGCGAAGATTTAAATCGCCCCTGAAAAAGAGCCCCGGTCCGATCGGTCTTTCCGTTGTAATACATGGTATATCCCGTTCCAAGTCGTTGCATAAACCGCTCAATCCCTCTTTCCTCGTTTTGTTTCAATACAAAATGAAAGTGATTCGGATTCAGGCAATACGCAAGGATATCGACGATTCGTTTCCGACTATCTGTCCTTGGTTTTCCTAATAATGAGACGTTCCCTAAGGTCGGACCTTGAGTCCCAAAGTCCGACCTTAGGAGCGCCTGGTCGGTCCCAAGGAAGTCTTCGACAGTCGAGGCCGGATGCGCGATACGAAAATCACGCCAAAGGACCATAAGTCCGGGATTCGGATCGTTCATGAACAGCATCGAGAGAAGGAATCGTCGATAATCGGCATCGTCATCGAAAATGTCCCGTTTTTCAACTCCGCGATTGAAGACGTGATAATACTCGCCATCTACAAAAGGTGTCTTTCTCATAAACGTTTTCACTCAAGGTCCAACCTTAGGATACTCCTAAGGTTGGACCTTGAGAAGAGGCTTTCGGAACAGCGGCGGGAGTCGAGGCCGGATGCGCGAGACGCCAGGCCATACGGCCGACCTCGTCGACATTCGCCTCCTGCCACAAAAAAGACTTATCCGAAAGGAACTTCAATTCCCAGGCGACACGCATCGTTTCGCGAAGGATCTCGAGTCGAAGATTCAACTCCGGAATGATCGCCTTTCGTTCCGAGGCCGGGGCGTACTGGATGCGGATCAATGATTCCGAAACGTCGAGTGCGGCGTTCCCGATCCGCTCGCCAAGAAGGTATTTCTGCTTCTTCGGGAAACCGTCTATCTTTCGGAACAACCAGATCAGGTAATCGCGGAATTTCCGTCGGACTTCAAGTTGTCGTGTGTCGGCCGGCATATGATTGGATGTTCCCCTAAGGTTGGACCTTGAGTCTCAAGGTCCAACCTTAGGGACGTTGTGCTTGAGATGTGTTTCCTAAGGTCAAACCTTTGGACTCAAGGTTGGACCTTAGGAAGAACGGGTCAGGTGAGAGAAACGGGAACGGAAAGGAGTAAAGGCGATAAGGGGAACGGGGGAACCCCGCGCCGGAAGGCGCGGGGAAAAACTACCGGGCGCACCGGAAACCAAGCCTGTTGTACGTATTCGTCGGGGTGATGCTCTAGCTCAACGTGAAGACTCCCGTACCCGACCCACTGCTCCAGTAGCCACCGCGAAAGAACGCCCGCGAGGCGGTTCCACCTGTGCCGACATTCGTATACAATTGACCGATGCCATTAGCTGTTGCCAGGCTCTGATTATGGGGCCTGGCATAGTTCAAGGCCTTCCATTTCGTTACTGCGGTATACTGGAGCCATTCGTCCGCCGGTGTCGCATCCTCGGGTTCTTCTTGCGCGATGATAAGGCTGTCGGTCCATTGATACACGTTTCCGGCAAGATCCCAGAGTATCTTGCCATTTGGAAGCACAAAGGTACGTAGCTGGGATTTGTTGGCTGCACCCGCGGAATACCCCGTCGCCGACCAATTCTGGCCGGTCCCGTAGAATCCTTTGTCCGTATCGTTACCGGCATAAGCCCCGGCACCGCGGATCTCGCAGCTGCCCGCAACATAGGCATTCGCCACGTTCTCCATGTCTTTGGTCAGATCACACCCGGAAACGATCGGATCGGAACCCGTGGTCGCCACGAGCCCGGTCGCCGGTACGTTATCACTGTGTCCGGTGGCCAGCTGAAGACTCGCATCCGAATCCGTGTCATTGATCGCCGTGTCGGATATCTGTTCAGCCATCGTCATCCACTCGGCTTCGGAAACAAGGTGATAGCCGGTACCGAGACCCTGGCAATACGTGCGTGCGGTCTCCTGTGAGATATAAGCAAGAGGCGACCCTTCCGGCGAAGACACGACTGCGCGGCCACTCCCCGCGACACAGGGACTCGTATCATTGTGCCAGGTGGCATAGGTCGCATCGGCCGCGGTGGTATCTCCTTTCCCATTGGCGTTGTCATCGCACTTGGCATCGTACTTCATCACACAGAATCCCGGGAGCGTGCCGAATTTCGCCAGACCGGGAACCCATACATATCCGGTCGGACAGGTCTGGGAAATCGTCCCGTTCACCTCGAGTTTCGTCCCCGGGCTCGTCGTACCGATACCGACATTGCCATTGCCGAGCATCGCGAATCCCGGCGTGGTACCGAAGGCGCCCGACGCGAGCACGAGCGCGCTATTCTGAAAATCGTATGAGATGTTTCCCACCGGAGCACCCGCAGCCGACCCGGCAAATTCGATCCCGGCATAGACCGCACCTGTGGAATAATTGGCCGAGATCCGAGCACCGACGGTCGTGTTCGCGGTCGCCTCATGAATCTGCAGGCGGCGGAGCGGAGCGGTCGTGCCGATGCCGAGTTTATCGGATATGGCGGCATCACCATCCCCGAGGAGCGTGGTCGCATACACGCCACCGATGGTCGCCCCGCCCGAGACGGTCAATTGCGACGCGGGCGTATCCGTTCCGAGACCGACCAAGCCGGAGCTATCGACCATGATGGCCGGGAACGCCCCGGTAGCGTTCACTTTGAACGGCTTGAGGAGCGAGCCTGTCTTGGTCTGTATGCTGACGAGCGTTCCCAGGCCGGTATTACCTGCGGTATCGGTCACGGTGAACAAGTCGGTTAAGAGACCGGTCGCGTTGCCATAGGTGAAGGTCGTCGTTTTGTTTGCCATAGAAAGCGCGAGGTTGGCCGTCGGATCCGTAAGCGACGACCAGGGAACGGACGGTGTCCCCCACCTAAGACCGTCTGATTGAGTCGAGTCGGCAAGCAATGCAGCTCCGTCGGTTCCGAGCACATGCGAGACATCGTGCGTGCCGTCGTATGACACGATCGAGCCCTTGGCCGCAAGCGGCGAGAGCGCATCGAACGCGGCTTGCTTAGTAGTCGCACCGGTACCGCCGTTGCCGATCGCGACGGTCCCCGTGACATTGGAAGACACACCGAGAATATTTCCCGAGATCTTGGCACCGGAAAGCGACGAGAGCCACGACGGATCAGCATAGGAACCAGTCGAATAGAGGCCGTTCGTGACGGATCCGGCGGTGCCGGAAAGATTCCCTTGGAAACCCGCGGAGGAACGTACTGCCCCGACGACATCGAGCGTGACACCGGGCGTTGTCGTGCCGATGCCGACATTGCCATTCAAGATCGTATACCCCGAACCGCTCGGCGTAAGCGTGACGTTCTGGTTCGATCCGCCGGCGGTGAACGCCAGGGCACCCATACTCGAAAATGAGTTCGACGCGATACCGTACGTGAAACTGACCGGCGTATGATCGGTCGTATCGAAAGACTTTCCACCAGTCAGACTGATATTGCTTTTGATGAGCAATTCGCCACCGCCGACTGCCGGATTGATCTCGACATTTCCCCCGCCGGTCGTCTTGAAAATCAGGTTCTGCGCGGTGTCGGCACTCACGACGACACTGTCGGACAGGTCGGTCTGGAGGACCTTCTGCCCGTTGACATAGATGGAGCCGGGACCGACGTAGAAATCCTTCCACATGCGCGTTGGAGAACCGAGTGCATAGGTATTGTTAGCAGACGGAACGATATTGCCCGCGATGTCGATAGCACCGACGATCGAGAGCGCCTGGGTCGGCGAAGTCGTGCCGATGCCGACATTGCCGTTCAAGACGGTATACCCCGAACCGCTCGGCGTGAGAGTGACATTCTGATTCGACCCGCCAGCGGTGAAGGTCAACGCACCCGTCCCCGTGATAGAGCCGTTCGTCGAGCCCGTCCCGCCGTTTGCAACCGCAAGGGTCGAGGAAAGTCCAGCCGCCGTTCCGGTCGTGCTCTGGTTCCATGTCGGCACACCGGTTGAAGTCCAGACCGTTCCGTTGGAAATCATCAGATTGCCTGATGTTCCGGCGGCAATGTTGCTCGGCACACCGATGTCTGCTGAACCGTCAAAAGCAACGCCGTTGATATTTTTTGCGGCTGCCAGTTTGGTGGCCGTGCCGGCGTTGCCAGTGACACTTCCGGTGATAGCGTTGCTGACATCAAGATTCGTGGTCCATAGTTTAGCCAGTCTCGCCCCAGTTGTACCGACGGTCTGCGGAATCGTTTGGTCCGTGAGCACCGCACCGGAAAGCGTAGTAAGGTATCCCGCATTCGCATGATTCCCCCAGCCGTAGGCGGTACTCCAGTTCGAGACGTTCGTGCCGGTGATGCCGTGTGCTGTCGAAGCGGTGAAGACGGGATCGGTCTCGGTGTACGACGAAATGAATCCGTAGGAATTGTCCCAGTTCGTATTGCCGTCGCTGATATAGGCCGATGGGTTGGATGCGGGGTAGAAATAAGTCGAGTCGTGCGAGTCGAGCGTGTCGGCGTCGAGAGCCGAACCGGCACCGTCGACCGTGAGGAGTTTGGCGATGACGTCGGCAGCCGAATAGGAAACAGAAGGCAAGGCATTGGCCGCAAGTACGCCTTGTGCCGCGGTCGCAAAGTCCACAGCATTACTGTCGGCGGCGGTGCCGAAGGTACGGTATGCGACGAAGTCACCGACATTGTTCTGCGCCGCCGACCCGAGTCCGAGACTTGTCCTGCCACTAGCGGCATTGAGCCCGGTCGAACCGCCATCCCATCGTAGGGTCTGCGTATAAGCGGTGTTCCAGTTCGCTATCTGCGAAACGGTAGGAATACCATACCCCGACGTAACGGAAGCGATGCCGGTTCCGGAATCGTAGGAGAGGCCGGCTCCGGAAAATACGATCGCGTCACGAGCACGAGCGTCCGTAAAATAGCGGTTCGCCACCCCTTCGATCAGAGCATCGGTCGAATGATTCTCGAGTGAAGAAACGGTGCCGATCACTTTCCCGAAAAAGCCAACCGAGGAACGTACTGCCCCGACGACATCGAGTGCGACACCGGGTATCGTCGTGCCGATGCCGACATTGCCAGAGAGTCGATAAACATCGGCGCCATCGGTATCCCACGAGGCGATGGCCGAGCCGCCAATCGGCATTCCGGACCAATACAGGGTGCCGTCGAGATTATACAGATGCCCGGTCGGAGACGAAGGGGCCGATGCCTGTCCGAGAGCGAGTCCACTGTCGGCCGTGATAGTCTTTTCGGTATGAAGATTTCCGACCGTAAGTTGACGGATCGTCAGGCTGTCCGCGAGCGCATCGGAGTGGACGGCTCCGTCGCGGATTGTCCGGCTCGTTATCGAGTTCGAATCGATATTCCGCGACTCGATTCCGTGAAATGCGATCTGAGACGTCGTTATCTGCCCATCATCTTGTGACAATAACGCTTTAACAGCAGAGAGAGAGTTCAGGAGACTAGCATCGCCACCCGCCACTCCCTCCGTACCGACTGTTTTTCCTGACAATTTTGTCGAAAGGCCACTGGCCCTGCCAGATACGGTCGAACCATTATCCGATCCGACAACCATATCGCCGGAATGCCCGTTTGGAAGCCCGTTCCCTTGTCGAGCTACTTCAGGAACAACGATTGCCATGGAAATAACCGAAACTGCAAACGCGGTTGAAAGAATCACTCGTGAGGTAAGCGAGAAAAAAGCCCGTGTCCGCGGCCATGCGAACACTACAAGCATAAGTACCGCGATGACGCCTACCAGTATCTGTTCCATGTTTATTTCTTCTCCCAAAAACCGAATCGGACACACCGATTATACACTAAAAATGATAGCATAAAATGGCAAGTAAAGGAATGTGTGCGTATTGCGAAATCAGATTCGAGTCTCAAGGTCCAACCTTGGGAAATTCCCAAGGTTGGACCTTAGGGACCACAAACTGGCTTACTGTCCCGGGGCGATGAAACCACCTTTGCTCCGATGCTTACGGGCGACGTGGAGACGGGCGAATTCTTTTTCCAATGACGCGGCGACGCGGGCATATTGTTCATCATCGAGCAGATGCCGTTCAGCCTTGAGCTCCTCGGCTTTCTTCTTCGCCGCTTCGGCACGCTCGATATCGATCTCCTCGGCACGCTCGGCGGTATCGGCCATGACAGACAAGACATTGCCGTGAAGTTCCACGAACCCGCCCGAAGTCGCGAGACTCTCCGGCTCCGCGTTCGCCTCGCGTCGAAAAAATATTTCCCCGGACCGGAGCGACCCTATATATGGGATATGATCCGGCAGAACGGTGATCTCCCCGCCCTCGGCCGGCAACGTCACTGAATACACGTCCTCTTCGAGCACTAATCTCTCTGGAGTCACGATTTTCAATTTGATCGTAGGCATACGCGTTTCAGAAAACAGCTAACAGTAAACAGATAACATAGAAGAAGTATCGACCTGCTCCCCTGCCTGAGGGGAGCTGTCGAGTCTTCGAGACTGAGGGGTGGGAGGCATAGCGCAATAAAAAAATGTTCAACTGAATTTTGAAGTTCTCCCACCCCTCACCTCGCAAAGCCGAGGAGCTCCCCTCAGACAGGGGAGCTGGATACAGCATTAATTTTCTATTTCGCAGATTCTTCGAGTACCTCCTCTATCGATCCCTTCATATAAAACGCCGATTCCGGAATCTCGTCGAGTTCGCCGGCGAGGATCTTGCCGAAGCCTTCCACGGTCTTCTCACGCGTGACATACTTGCCGGATTTGCCGGTGAACTGCTCCGCGACGAAGAACGGCTGTGAGAGGAATTTCTGCACCTTGCGCGCACGCATGACCGTCAGCTTGTCCTCATCGGAAAGCTCCTCCATACCGAGGATCGCGATAATGTCCTGCAGGTCCTTGTAGCGCTGGAGTATCCGCTGCACGCCGTGCGCAACCTCGTAGTGTTTCTCGCCCACAATGGCTGGGTCGAGTATGGTCGAAGTCGAGTCGAGCGGATCGACCGCCGGATAGATACCGAGTTCGGAAATCGCACGTGAGAGAACGACGGTCGAGTCGAGGTGAGAGAACGTGGTCGCCGGCGCCGGGTCGGTCAAGTCGTCCGCCGGCACATACACCGCCTGCACGGATGTGATCGAACCGGACTTGGTCGAGGTGATTCGCTCCTGCAAGAGTCCCATCTCTTCGGCGAGTGTCGGCTGGTATCCCACGGCCGACGGGATGCGACCGAGGAGCGCGGAGATTTCCGATCCCGCCTGCGTGAACCGGAAAATATTATCGACGAAGAGCAATACGTCGTTCTTGCCGCCCTCGTCGCGGAACGCCTCGGCCATCGTGAGTGCGGACAAGGCGACACGGGCACGGGCTCCCGGCGGTTCGTTCATCTGGCCGAATACGAGCGCGGTCTTTTCGAGTACGCCCGAGTCTTTCATTTCGTGATAGAGGTCGTTCCCCTCGCGGGTCCGCTCGCCGACACCGGCGAACACGGAGAATCCGCCGTGCTCCTGCGCGATATTGCGGATCAGTTCCTGGATGACCACCGTCTTGCCGACGCCGGCTCCTCCAAAAAGACCCACCTTGCCACCCTTCATAAACGGACAGATGAGGTCGATCGCCTTGATGCCCGTCTCGAAGACTTCCGCCTCGGTCGACTGCTCGTCGAACGACGGCGCCTCACGATGGATCGGCAGTCTCGTCTCCGTCACGATCTCCTCTTTGCCGTCGATCGCGTCGCCGAAGAGGTTCATCATGCGTCCAAGCACCGCGTGCCCGACCGGAACCGTTATCGCCGCGCCCGTCGTAATCGCTTCCATACCACGAACCAATCCGTCCGTCGGACCCATCGCGATCGTGCGAACGCGCCCGTCGCCTAAGTGCTGATGCACTTCCACCACGAGCTTTCCGCCTTCGACCGGAATGTTCACCGCCTCACGGATTCCCGGCAATACTGCTTCGCCTTCACGTACCGAAAAATCAAGATCCACCACCGGCCCGATCACCTGCAATACTTTTCCTTTGTTCATAGTTTTCATTTAAATACGAGATTACATTCTTTCTTCTCCCACCTGCTCCATCCTATTTTTTCTGCCACCTATTTCCCTTTCCGCCCCCTCTCCCTCTAGGAGAGGATGTCAGGTATTCCTAACAGGTGAGGGTCTGAATTCATTAGACCCGTCCCTGAACCCGACCCTCATCCGTCTCGGAGTACCGATCCACCTTCTCCCAGAGGGAGAAGAGGCTCCTTCTATCAATATCTGTTACTAGATCTTCCAATCGACTCATGTCCCCGGACCACTCCGGAAACAAATTGTTGATTCGAGACTCATTTAGAATTCCCACTGCCTGCATCGCTCCGCTTCGTATTGCAGACTAGAATTTTGATTTTTGAAGCGTTATTGACTTCTTTCATTTTGTTTGTTAAAATTGCCCGTCAGCTTCAAAGTCACTTTACATAAAATAATAAACGGAGTTTTTATGAACTACGACATCATTGGCGCAGTTTTCTTTTTCGGATGTTCAAATATCTTTGGTTTTTCCTTTGTATCGTCAGCGATGCATTCGAAAAACCTGAGACTGTCAGTACCAATGTTTCTGTTTGTGCTTTGGCTTGCCACACTGGTAATAGCCACCCTGCTTGCTTCAAAGGCGACCGGCGGCGGCTAACCCGCACGAAAGCAACGACCGATTGTCCGGCGATTTCCTTACACGAGGTTCGCCGGTTTTTTTTATTCTCTTTTCAAATCGACTCATGTCCCCGGACCACTCCGGAAACAAATTGTTGATTCGAGACTCATTTTGAATCCCCGTTCCTCCCTCCTCTCCCTTCGGGAGAGGGCAGGGTGAGGGTGGCTCCTTCCCTCACTGCCCACTTCGCACTTCCTCCCTTATCCCTCGAGCGCCGCCTTGCCCGCCGAGAGCTCGGCGATCTCCTGGGTGATCTTGGACTGTCTCAACTGGTTATAGGCGAGCGTGAGTCCCTCAGCCATCTCTTTGGCTGCATCGGTTGCACTTCGCATAGCCATCATGCGTGCCGCTTCCTGTGACGCGTTCGACTCGAGGATCGCGTGAAAGATCTCGGCTTCGAGGAGCCGCGGCACCATCGTCTCGAGTACCACATCCGGTCCCGGTTCGATCGCATATTTCCCTTCTTCTGGCTTGCGTCCCGACACTTCGAGCTCGGATTCCGCCTCTTCCGACGAGATCGGAAGGATCGTCCGTATGACCGGTTCCTGCCGCATCATGGAAAAGAAGTTCATATACGCCACCTCGATACGATCCGTCCGACCGGAACGGTATTCATCGAGGAGCATCTTAGCGATCGGTCGCACCGACTCCGCTGTGGGAAGGGCGAGGATGTCCGGGAACGACGCGAGCACGTCCTTTTCCATCCGTTTCGCCTGAGCGTCACTCTTCTTGCCGATCGTGATGAATGACACCTCGCCGGAAATATCCGACAGGTGCGCACGAAGCGCGCGGAAGAGTTGCGCATAGAATGTCCCGGCGAGTCCACGATTCCCACTGACCAAGAGAACGATCCGTTTGTTCGTCTCACGCGTTTCAAGGAGCGGATGCTTGTTCTCGGGGAACGCGAGCCGGACCTGACGAAGCACCGATATCGCCTCCTCGGCATACGGTCGGAGCGCGGTCGCCTGCTGCACGGCACGGCGAACCTTGGCCGCGGACACCATTTCCATGGCCCGGGTGATTTTCCCCGTGCTCTTCACACCCTTTATTCTCCGTCTGATATCGGCCACGTTCGGCATACTGGTCAATCAACAGTTACCATTTAGCAGTATTCATTTCTGACAAATCCCTCCCCTCGAAGACTCGGTACTCCCTTTACGAAAGGGAGAAATCACGCACTTAGTATCTATCTCAAATCTCATGTCGAGCTGTAAATCCGAAAATTTCGAGCG
>JBAXFX010000041.1:0-11496 GCA_037139695.1 Candidatus Moraniibacteriota bacterium
GAGAACGTCGGAGGATGTTTTCCAGCAGGAAAATATCCGAGACGGTGCCCAGCCCAAGGTCGACTGGTCGACCGAGAGGCGAGGGAGAGTCCTGCCGGGCGCACAAACGAAGTGAAGGGCGTCCGGAGGAAGCGAACGGCTTCGCTTCCGTCAGGACGAGAACGTCGGAGGATGTTTTCCAGCAGGAAAATATCCGAGACGGTGCCCAGCCCGAGTCGTGCGACGGCACGACGAGAGGTGAGGGAGAGTCCTGCCGGGCGCACAAACGAAGTGAAAGGCGTCCGAAGCACGTGAATGATTTCTTTTCCCCCGGATATTCGAATAACCCCGTCAACCGCCTGTCGGCTTCTTTTTTTGAGCTGGTATTTTTTCGCTTTCAAAATAACACGTACCAGAATTCGCAGGTATATACTGTCCGTATGAGGAAATCTTCCGGTATCGCAATTTTTCTTTTTGTCGTCCTTCTCGGAGTGGGCATATTCCTGTATTTCAGAATCGAGATCGAACAGGTATCCGAGACGGCGAGCACTGAAAACAACCCTGCCGTCCCCTTATCCGAGCCACCGCCAGTAGCGCAAATTCCTGTCGTGAAACCAGTTCCTGTTCCGGAGCCGACCATTCAATCGGTTCTTCCGATAAAAACAACGGAAACGAATATCGTTCCGTTCACGGCACAGGCGCCCGGGGCAAAGTGGAGTAATCACATCTTTCAGGACGGATGCGAGGAAGCATCCATGCTCATGGCCATCGACTGGGTTCATGGAATCAAAACAATCTCTGCCACGGAAGCCACCGACGGTATTACCGCACTCGCCGACTTCGAAATAAAACGGTTCGGATACTATCAGGACATCGACCTATCCGAGATCGTCTCCGTATTCCACGACCGCTTTGCCTACGATGGTGTCATGATCCGAAACGATATCACCATCGACGGTCTCAAACGGGTGCTCACGGATGGGAATATCGTCCTCGCGCCGACCTTCGGACAGGCGCTCCGTAACCCGAACTTCACCGCTCCCGGACCGATCACGCATATGCTCGTCCTGACCGGGTACGACCCCTCGACTAGGGAATTCATCGTCAACGACCCGGGCACGAAGCGCGGGAAAGGCTATCAGTACGATGAGAAGATCCTCTACGACGCGATTTGGGCCTATCCTCCCGGTACGACCCATCCGCCGATTCCGACACCAGCCGAGAGAGCGAAGTCCGTCATCGTTATTTCGCCGTCACGAGAATAATCGGAGAGACCCCCAAGTTCCGGAACCATACCAAGTGACCCCTCAACGAACATACGATATTACCATATTATATAATATGGTAATATCTTCGCTCGACGTCCGCGACGCATCGCCGTAATGGCATCATAACGGATCGGGATGGGACAAAAAAAATCCGCCGAAGCGGTTCGTATATCTGGGGAAACGGATACGATTTTCAATCATCAACAAGCGGACTCTCCCGACGTTCCATTTTCGCTGTGGCTCCCGGAACGGCCGTGAACAGCACGTAGCCGAATCCCATAAAGCCGAGGACTAGGAGTAGCGCTTCGGGTGGGCCGGATGCCATACCTGATCCTGTTCCGGAAGATGAGAACACGGTCTGCATCTGACCGAATGTCCCCGATATCGACTCCCAGAGTCTTCGCACGGTCTCATCGGATTCGAAAAGTCCCATGAGATACCGTATCCCTGCCATGAACTGGAAGCCCACGACAGATAGGTAGAGCAGTTCTTTCGTGGCGGTGATCCGCTTCATCATACGCGCGGAGGTTACGGGTTAGTCCCGACCGCGTTCCTGACGATTCTCATGCTCTCCCCTTTGAAAGCCTTGTATGATACACCTGAAAATGGAATTTGTCAAGTGTCGAAAAACAGCTGTCGAAAAACAGCTCAAGTGAGCTGTTTCCTTATTTCTCTCCGTTATTCCCGAAGTCGGATGATCAGCCGTTCACGCGAAGGACATCAATCACTTTCCCGTTGATCACGAAATCGTCCTCGTCGGTGAGAAAGATCGGCCGATGTTTCTTGTCCGAGGATTCCGGCAAGAGCGCGATATTGCGCCCGTCGACCGAACGGAATGTCTTGACCGTGGCCAACCCGTCGATGACCACGAGCACCTTGTCACCGTTGTCGTAGTGCTTCCAGGTGGAATCGACCAGGATGAAGTCCCCGTCCCGAATCGTCTTGCCGTTCACCTTGGCACGGTTCATGGATGTCCCGGATACCTGTATCGCGAACACATTGCGCGAGTCGCGCACAATGCGCTTTGACACCTTGAGATAGCCCTCGACAAACTGGTCGGCGAACATCGTCGCCGCGCCCGCGTTCGCCATACCGAACACCGGAACATCGAGGAACGACTTGCCCGTCACTTCCTTGAGCCGGATACCACGGTTCTCCGCCGTCCGTTCAATGAATCCCTTGCGTTCCAGCTCATTAAGGTACAGGAAAAAACTTCGCAGACTCTTGAGTTTAAGACCCAGCTCACCGGTTCGTTTCTGCAGTTCCCGCACCGTCGGCATCTCCCCCTTCTCGGAGAAGAAATCCTTGATCGCCTGTAGGACAATCTGTTGCTTCGGCGTGAGCAGTTCCATATATTTTTTGTTTATATGACTTACATATCAAAGTATACTCCGCAAGACAATACTGTCAAATATGCCTTAAACAAGGTATGAATCAAAAGCAACAGCATGGCTCTCTGGGCTATTTTGAATTATTTACACCATAGAGTACACTAGCGATGTATCTTGTAATTGCATAAACGTATGGGTATTCTTTCATTTCTCATTTTTTTAGTAATAGTCCTTTTGGCGAAATCGCTCCGTGTACTCAATGAATACGAGCGTGGCGTCGTATTCTTCCTCGGAAAGTATACGGGCGTCCGCGGCCCAGGACTCATCATCTTGATACCGGTATTCGAGAACATGACACGCGTC
The DNA here is from genome assembly GCA_037139695.1 of Candidatus Moraniibacteriota bacterium. Lineage (GTDB taxonomy): Bacteria > Patescibacteriota > Minisyncoccia > Moranbacterales > UBA1568 > JAAXTX01. Next base: position 2,942 of record JBAXFX010000041.1, read on the forward strand.
GTCTTGCGAACGGTCACTATGGACATCCCCTCGCAGAAGATCATCACCAAAGACAATGTCTCAATCGACATCGCGGCCGTCGCGTATTATCACATCATCGACCCGATGAAAGCGGTCGTCGCCATCGAGGACGTGTACAAGGCCGTGAACCAGATCTCGCAGACGACGGTACGAAACGTGGTCGGACAATTCAGTCTCGACCAGCTCCTCTCGCAGACCGGCGACATCAACGCGCAGATCAAGAACGTCATCGACCTGCATACCGAGCCGTGGGGCGCGCAGGTCACTGCGGTAGAAATCAAGGATATCGCGCTCCCGGACAATATGCAACGCGCGATGGCCAAAGAAGCCGAAGCGGAACGAGAGAAGCGCGCCAAGATCATCGCGGCCGACGGCGAGTTCCAGGCGGCGATCAAGCTCGGCGAGGCGGCCGACATCATCTCGACCCATCCCGTCGCGCTCCAGTTGCGCACGCTCCAGACCATGGCCGAGATCAGCGTCGAGAAGAATTCCACCATCATCTTCCCAGCCCAGTTCATGACCACGGTGCAGGAAGCCTTCAAGATGATCCAGGAAGACTCGTCGAAGAAATGAATCGGGTATGATTGAATCGAAAACACCGGGCTATACAGCCTGGTGTTTTTTCGCATCAATATTCCATTCTCTTTCTCTCTGTGTTTCCGAAAGATTCAATGCCGAGATTTACTGGTTCGCCGGAGTGTCCGAGCGGATCTGGATGGTCGTCGCGGCAAGCGATCCGTCGGGGTTGTTCTTGCCATTAGCAGTCACTTGTTGCCCGACAGAGAGATCTGAACCAGCACCAACGACCGACTTGTCGATTGTCGTCGAAGGCGCGAAGAAGACGATCTGAGAGCCACCGTTGCGCGTCTTGATGGTGATACTCGTATCATCCTTGGCCGTGACCTGTCCGCCTGCGAAGTCGCCGGCTCCACCGTTCTGTACAGCCCCTGCTCCCCCACCGCGCTGCATTCCGGCACGACCCGTGGCACCCGCACCCTGACCAGCTCCCGCGCCACGTGCCGCGAACTGGCTCGCTCGCTGACTCTCTGCATATTTCATCCCGCCAAAAAACGCTCCCGCCCCGACCACGATGACCAGAATGATCATCGCGATCTTATGATTCTTATCCATATGTCTGATTATTTGAAATCAATATGCTTATTTTTCCAAAATTCTTATCGGCATTCCTTCCTCACTACATACTACTCACCACTGACTACCTCACTCCCCGCCCCTTCCCTTACTACTGTCTACTCACTACCGTCTACATCCGCTTCCCTTCCGTTCCCAACCCGTTAACCCGTGAACTCCGTTAACCGAATAACTCCCCTGTTATCTGATCACTCGTACCGCAACGCCTCCATCGGGCTTAGATTTGCCGCGCGCCGCGCCGGATAGAATCCGAAGAGTATCCCGACACCGGCAGACACGCCAAACGCGAGCAGTACCGAGGAAAGGGAAACCTGCGTCGTCAGGCTCGCGAATTTCGAAACGAGCAACGATGCTACCCAACCAAGTGCCACCCCCAAGGCGCCACCCAGGAACGTCAGCATGACCGCCTCTATCAGGAACTGCAGATTGATATAAAGCTTGCGTATCCCGACCGCCTTACGAAGACCAATTTCGCGCGTCCGTTCGGTCACCGTGGTCAGCATCATGTTCATGATACCGATGCCACCGACCAGGAGTGAGATGCCCGCAATCGACGCGAGTAGAATGGTAAACGTTCCCGTGACACTCGACGCCGTCGCGATGATATCCGCCTGGTTCAGGATACTGAAGTCGGCGGCGGTCGGGTCTGTTATCCCGTGTCGCTGCAACAGGAGGTCGGTGATATCCTGCTGGACCGTCGGGATGATCGTGGCACTCGTGGCGGAAATACCGACCGTCGTCACGTACGTGTCGCCGGAAAGATAGTGTTGTTCCGTCGTGATCGGCACGTAGATCGCGTCGTCGGCATTATTGAATCCGGTACCGCCCTTCGAGACCGTCACACCGATCACCTGGAAGTCGATATTCTTGATACGAATCGTCTGTCCGATCACGTCGGCGTCCGTCCCGAACAGATCGTCTCGTACTGCCGGACCGATCACGGCGACCTTAGCCGACGTCTGCTGCTGATATTCCGTGATGAACATGCCCGTATCGACGCTCACGTTCCGCACGTCCGTGTACGAGGGAACCGTGCCGGTAATCTGCGTATTGGTATTATTCCCCTTCGCCGTCACCTGGTAGCGATGAGTGTCTTCCGGCGCCACCCCCGAGATATTCTGCACCTCGCTCCCGATCGCCGTGGCATCGTCGAGCATCAACGTCTGTGAGCTTCCCTGCCCGGCACTGATACCGCCCGTGCGCTGCGCCCCGGGACTGATGATAATCAGGTTGGAACCGATCGACTGGATGCGCGCCGAGATCGAGCTCTGTGCACCCTGACCGATCGCCACCATGGTGATGACGGACGCGATGCCGATGATGATGCCGAGCATCGTCAAACCGGAGCGGACCTTGTTGCTCGAAAGGGATGACAATGTTTCCTTCAATAAATCCATGGCGACCATAGTGGTTCGTATCAATGCTCGTGTACGTTCTTCACGTCCCTCTCGATGAGACCGTCACGGATGGAGATGACCCGATCGGCGAACTCAGCGACTTCCATCTCATGCGTGATCAGGATGATGGTATGCCCCTGACGGTTGAGTTCCCGGAAGGTCTCCATGACCACCTTGCTTGTCTTCGTGTCGAGGTTTCCGGTCGGCTCGTCCGCGAATATGATCGCGGGCTCATTGATAAGCGCCCGTGCGATGGCCACGCGTTGCATCTGTCCGCCGGATAGCTGGTTCGAAAGGTTCAGAAACTTGCTTTCCTCCATCCCGGCATACCTGAGACACTTCCGCGACCGTTCCTCGCGTTCCGCATCGGTCGTGTCGGAATACAGAAGCGGCAACATGACGTTGCGCAGCACGGTCGTCCTCGGGAGCAGGTTGAATGCCTGGAACACGAACCCGATCTTATTGCGTCGCAGATCCGAAAGCTCGTCGTCATCGAGCCCTGAGACCTCTTGGCCGTCGAGAAGATACGTGCCGGATGTCGGAGTATCGAGCGCGCCGAGGATATGCATCAAAGTTGACTTACCAGACCCTGACGGACCGATAATCGCGACGAATTCCCCTTTGTCTATACGGAAGGAGATGCCGGAAACGGCTTTCGTCTCGACATCCCCGTTGATATAGATCTTACAGATGTTCTTACACTCGATCATTTCTTTGTTGAAAATATTAGTTGACGACGACACCCGACACATCCTCGAAATCGGAACGTACCCGTTACATTGATTCTGACCGATGCGACCACATTGGAATCACTCTATCATGCTTCCTGCTCCCCTTTCCGAGGGGAGCTCCTCGGCCTTGCGAGGTGAGGGGTGAGATGGCATGTGAAAAGGATAAGCCGACCCTCACCCTACCCTCTCCCCGTGAGAGAGGTGGAAAACATCACAGTATCCTCTTTCTCAACCCCACTAACCATGTGATCGGACATTATCCCCCGAATCCGCCACCAGGAATCCGGACTCTCGAAGCGGCAGACGAGCTCGTCGTCGTGGTCGTCGTCGCGCTCGGATTGACGGTCTTCGTCACCACTTTGTCACCGACATTGAGCCCGCTCACGATTTCCGTTTCGGTATTATTTGCCGCCCCGACCGTCACGTCCGTCTGAACCGGTGTCGTCCCGCTGTTCAAGACCTGCACATAGTTCGTATTCCCTTGCTTCTTGATGGCACCACCCGGAACGATGATCACGTCCTGCTTCACACCGGTGATAATGGACGCGGACACGCTCATGCCCGGTTTGAGCCGCGGATCAAGCGTATCAAGACTGATCTTCGCGTTATAGGTCACCACTCCCTGCGTCACCGTCCCGAGGGAATCCATCGCGTCCACCTTTCCGGAAACAGACAATCCGTCAATCGCTGTGAAGGTCATCATGACCTTCTGCCCGACCTGCACATTCGAAACATCGACCTCGTTGACCTGGACCTGTGCCTTGATGGTACTCAGGTCTCCGATAATGATAGGAACCGCTCGGGAACTACCGGAAGAAAGTTTGCTCAGGTCGTCGCCGTTCTTGATATTGACCGCATTGACCGTTCCGTCCGATGGCGCAACTACCAGACGCTTGCCCGCGGTCTGCTGCTGATACTGCAGGCTCAAATTCGACGTGCCGGACGACTGCTGCGCGACCACCAAGGACTGCTCCGCCGCGTCCACCTTTGCCTTGTCGACCGCCCGCTGTTTGGAATTAACGCCACTGTCGCTTCGTTCATCGTTATATAATTGGGTCTTCGCCTGCTTCAGGGCGATCTCCGCTTGCGTCACCGAATTCTGTGACTGCGCGAACGAGGTCTGTGCCTGAGACGTAGAGACGCTCAACTGATCGTTCACGATCGTAAACAGCGCCTGTCCCTTCTTCACCTGATCACCGACACTCACCGACAGGTTGGCAACCGTACCGGTAATCGTCGGATCGATATTCACGCTCTGGTCCACGACGATATTCCCACTGACCGCGACGGACGTGGTCAATGTTCCCTTCTCCGCGGCCGTCGTGACATACTGCACCTGAGTGCTCGCCGTATTCGCCTTGGTGTACCAATAGTATCCTCCTCCGATAACAATAACCGCCCCGAGCGCGATCTGCCACTTCTTCAGCTTCAGTTTCATACGCCTTGTTATAAGATAAACCAAAAATCGATCCGAATCGTGTTTGCTTCATTCCACTCCAGAATATCACTTCCACCGCTCCCAAACCAGAATCGGTATCTTGTATGCCCTTCCAATATAAAAAAACCGCCTTTCAAAGCCCTATGCGGATAATACGGCCCGGACAGGGGAAGTTTTCACCGTAGCCACCTTTCCCGACCCTCCGTCACGCCCCGATTCCCGACATCTGACTTTTCATATTGTTTCTAAAAAATTATTCTCCTCCGCAATCGATCGGAGCCGGAACGGTCAACGGTGTCAAAACCTCCCTATCTTGGAAGGAACGAAACTGAGCGCTTTTGTGGCAAGCGAACTATCCAACGAAGTGTCCCGTGGAAAATCGTCCGTCATGTCGGTCTCCAACTGAGGACCGACAAGGTTGATGTCGGCGGCAAAGACAGAAACGAGGGCACGATAAAATTCAAGCAGGCTCATTCTCGGCCCAGCAATATGCAGAATGCCCGCGTAGTCGATCTCGAGCAGTTTCCAGGTAGCCGCAGCGAGATCGTCGACGAACGTGAAGCTCCGAAATGCATCAGCGAACCGTCTGACCGTATTTCCGAAGGATACCGCTTCTAACACTTCCTTCGTTCGTTTGTCGAGACCATCCCCGTTACGGCCATAGATATAGCTTGTCCGCACAATCGCCCAATCAGGAAGAAATTCCCGAATGGTGCTCTCGGCACGTTTCTTCCACCGTCCATATGATCCAAGAGGGTTCAAGACATCATTCTCCGTATACATACCTTTTTTGCCATCGAATACCGAATCGGTAGAGAAAAAAATGAGACGGATCGACCGTTCCTTTATCACGCGAACGAATGAAGAAAACGACGACGCGAAAAGTTCAGGATCTTCACTGAAGCCGGCGGATTTCGCAAGATATACGACGATATCTGGAGCGACAGTCGAAATCAGCATTTCTGTCGCGACCGCATCGGTAACATCAAGCAAGTATTCCCGAATTCCTTGTATTCCCGTGTAGCAAGACGCACCCGTAGAATGAATCTCATAACGACCGTGTGGCGCGAGCTCCAAGAATCTTCGACCGAAAAAACCGCTTCCTCCGATTACGAGTATCTTTTTTTCATTACGATATTTCTTATTCATCACCGGATTTTTCCGCTTCCGTACCATTATCCGCTCCCGTCGAATTTACACTCCAGTCGTACGGTTTCTTGAACAGGTAGTTCTCCTCGGCCTTTTCCTTGCAGAACTCGTACGCCCGATCGGAAAACTGTTCCGTCCGCGCGCAGTCCATCCAGGCTTCCATATCGCGCACATTGCTCTCCCGATACCGCACATACTGTCCGAACGCATAGCTTAGACTGAAGATGAGCGCGGCCGCCGTCAATAGCCCCTTGATGATCCGATCAAATGTCCATTCACCGCAACATTTCTTGTCCATAATGTTTTTCAATTATCCATATATCGAAACCATACACCCGAACTGATCTACCCACAACGCCACCGTTCCAAAGTTTGAAATTCAGGCACTGGTAGTCGATTAGGTTGGTTTCTTAAAGTTTATCAAATCTTCTTCCAAAATTATCCTATTTCTCACCCAATTCTCCCACCGCAAAACCCCATTGTAAAGCCTCTGTTTATGGCTTTATTTAAGGAATAATAAGGACTTTTCGATTACAAATTATATTGACAGCGTGCTGGCGGTGTGCTACTCTTTCGTCAGAACGAGAACTCCGAGACAAATCCCAGTGGGAGAGTTCTACGGAACTATCGGGTGTTCTGACCCCGGCGTATGCCGGGGTTTTTCTATTGTAGGACAAGTATTATCTTTTCCTTTCGAAATCTCTTATACCACAGTGCGATGTTTTTGTTCGGCTTTTCATCAAAGAATGCACGCGCAAGCCCTGCCATAGCATCCGCTACACGTACCCCGGCATATTTCGTATCGTCAACCAATTTCAGCTTCTTTGTCGAAACACCCTTGTCACGAAGCACTTTCTTCATCTGACGCGAATATTGTTTCGGTTTCTTCCCGTCGATATATATCGCCCGAATATCGTTCTCGACAAGCATATGAAGAAGTATCTTCTCAAGTTCCTGCTCAGGATAACGAACTGGATTCCTGACAATACCGATCTTCACCGTAAAATCTACCTTGAGGAGATCCTGAAAAAATCGCTCTCGGACCGGCCAAGCAGCCTTCGCCCAATGAAACGACCCTATTCCGAGGCGTTCTTCCGATTGTTTCACTGCATATTCAAAAGCCTGTAAATCGTTAACGGATACATAGACAAATGCGAATGCAGAATGATCGGTTTGTTTATTCGTCCCAGACTCATCAACAAATACGTTCATACTCAATCAAGTAGTATTTCGTCTCTATTTTCCCACCGCATACTAAACATGTAAAGTTTCACACAAGTGATAAAGCAAAAGCCCGCCATGAGACGGACTTTTGCTTAAACGGAATCTAATACTTCTCCTATACCTCCGTAAACAGGTCCTCTTTAGAGAAGCGGGTCTTGGAGCGGGAAGAACCTTCAGCGCGGTAGCCGAGGGGCAGGAGGAGGACCGGGGTAAAGATTTCTGGCAAATTGAAAATCCCCTTGATGGCGGCGAAGTCACATCCTTCCATGGGACACGAATCGACCTCGAGTTCCGCGGCGGCGGCCAGAGCGAATCCGAGCGCGATATAGGCCTGCTTGGCGGTCCATTCCCGACCGGCTTCCCCTTCGTACCGGCCGGCCATCTTCCGGAACATCTCCAGCATCTTCACGGCCTTCTCGGACGAGACCGGGTCTTCCCCCGTCGCGAGCTTCACGTACGCGTCGACCCGGTCGAGGATATCCGTCCGCGAGAAAAACACCAGCACATGCGAGGCATCGGCCGGCTGTGGCTGACCGTACGAAGCGGCTTGAAGTTTCTTCTTCGTTTCGGAATCCGTCACGACCAGGACGTGGAATGGCTGTAACCCGTATGAGGTCGGCGCCATGCGGATCGCCTCGAGGATCTTCCCGACCGACTCATCGGAAAGCTTCTTTTCCGGATCGAACTTCTTCGTCGCGAACCGCCAATCGAGCTGTGTGAGGAATGACATAGGATTATCGGTTAATGAGTCAATAAGCGAGCCATGGAAACCATTCAACAATAAATCGATTCAGAACCTCACCAACAAATGCCCGACGAAGGTCAGAAACACGAGGACGACACCGATCCAGAACCGGGAATGGAGAAAGTAATTCCCTTTGAAAAAAGCCGGTGGCATGCCGGGAATCTTCAGGAGGAGTCCGGTGAATCCATTCAGAAATACCAAGGCAAGGACAAGATAGAGAAAGACATTGTCCCGGAGACTGTTCGTGAAGGCACAGTGCAGGAAGACCGACGAGACGGCGACGATGCCGAGGTACGGATGCGTGACATTGAGAAGCGACAGCGACCGCCCCGAAAGCGTTTTCAGCTCGGCCATGTCGGGCGTATCGAGCCATCCGCTTCTGAGGATGACCCATTTGAGCACCGTCCGACCATACATCGCGACGAGCGAAACGAAGGCGACTCCGCCAAGGAGTCTGCCAAATCCGTTCGCGGTCGAACGTCGCGGAATGCCGGAGGGCCCGCCGATCGAATACGCGTACCACACGCCGAACACCGTCGCGACTATGACGGTGGCCGCGAACAAGTATAGTGGTAGGTTTTTTCTCGCCATCGGATTCATGACTCCCATGATATCAGCTAAAGCGCCCCGGCTCAATATCCGGCTAAGTATCTATCTCAAATCTCATGTCGAGCTGTAAATCCGAAAATTTCGAGCGA
>JBAXFX010000042.1:0-11364 GCA_037139695.1 Candidatus Moraniibacteriota bacterium
CCCCAATCCCCTGCCCAACAAAAGTTACATCTGATACGCGATAGCGTATCAGATGTAACTTTTCTGAAATCATAAAATCAGGATGTCTTTTGATAAATACAAGACAGGAGAGCTATGTGACACAGCTATAGAATGATTCTCTATCGTTGAAAAAATCTATTTTTGAGATACGTATCGTTATCGATATCGTCCGTCACTATAAATCTCACGTATTTCCGAAGTCCGAGAAACTCCACGACGAAATCGAATTCATCACGACAATCATACGGGAGCACAAACACGCTTTTCTGCAATTCCGAAAATCCGAGTTTCTTGATCCACTTCCGAAACGCATCACGGTCGCTTTTCCGCTTTTCCGGGATATCGAACAACACCACCCGCCATTTCTTATCCCATCGTTTCGGCCGTTTCACTTCCATCGACTCGATCTTATAGTACAATGCCCGTCGTTTACCATGATCCGTCAATACCATTTTCCAGGTACCGTCCGGTTGGAGTTTCAGATCGATCATCTTCGACCGGCACATGCCCGCAACCGACCGCTCCATCCGGACTTTCCCGAGATTTTTCCATTCCTTTCCAGAACAATCCGAGATTCGATGATACCGTTTCGGCGTCCTGGTAAAATAAAACGATGCCCCGGCAAGGAGAAAGAGAAGGATTTCCTGCTGAACGCCACCGAGTGCTTTCATACGGTTTACATATCGTTTTATTATTTTATTTCCCCATATTTGTGCAGTATATCATAAAGTTACATTTGATACGCTATCGCGTATCAAATGTAACTTTTCTGGAATAGGGGAGATTCAGATTCAGCCAAAGGCAGCGTGGTCGTACGGGAATATTTTTTTATTTTTCACCGAACCGATTTTCAGAAAAACAGTTCATGAAAAGGAAAAAGACCTCCCTTTCAGGAAGTCTTTTTCCGACCGATTCCGATCTCAGAATCTGATTGATTTTCGTATCCGATCGTTTTGTGATCGGACCGAGACTTACACCTCGATCACCACCGGGAGGACCATCGGCCGGCGCTCCGTCTTGGTGAAGAGGAACTGACCGACGACGTCGCGGATCTGATTCCGGACGAGATCCCAGTCGATGGACGTGTCCTTCGAGGTGTTGTTCTTCACGACCTGCTGGACCTTGCGCTTCGTTTCGTTCACGAGGTCGAAGTTCTCCTTCACGTGGATGAATCCGCGCGAGGTGATCTGGACGCTCCCGATGATCTCCTTAGACTTCGAATTAAGCACGACAGTGATGACCACCATGCCATCGGCCGCGAGCATCTGCCGGTCGCGCAATACCACGTTGCCCACGTCGCCTACGCCGAGCCCGTCGATGAAGACATAGCTCGAGTCCACCTTCTTCGGCAGGATTTTCGCGGCACCCTGCTCGTCGAATTCAAGCGCGTGTCCGTTGTCGAGCACGAAGACGTTCTTCTCGGGCATGCCGATCCGATACGCGATCTTCGCGGCCTCCTTGAGCATATAATGGTTGGCATAAACCGGCAGGAAGTACGTCGGTTGTACCTGACGGAGCATCTCCTCGATGCCGAGCGCGGTCGAGTGTCCGCCGATGTGCACGTCCATGATGTCGCTGTGGATCACGTTGTCGCACTTGCGATACAGGTTGTCCTTGAGTCGCTGGATAGAGCGTTCATTCCCCGGAATGATCGACGAGGAGAACACGATCGTGTCCTTTTTCTGCAGTTTCACGTTCTTGTCGTTGTCGGTCACGATCCGGGCCAAGGCAGCGTTGGATTCGCCCTGCGCCCCGGTGCAGATCACCACGATCTGGTTGTCCGGATACTTGGAGATATCGTTGATCGAAATGAGCGTCTCGGGCTTGGTCTTGATATAGCCGAGTTCCTTGGCGGTCTCGACATTCATCTTCATACTATAACCCATAAGCGCGACACGCTTACCGAGCCGCTCCGCGTACTCGAGGAGATAGGCGACCCGCCTGATCTGCGACGCGAACGTGCCGATAATGATCCGTCCGGGCGCACCGGAAAGGATCGACTTGAAGTTCTCGTGCACTTCGCGTTCCGACGGCGGAAGACCCGACTTGATCGCCCCGAGGCTCTCGAGCATGAGGATCGTCGGCCGTGGAAGGTTCGCGAGATGTTTGTACGAGATGTCCTCACCCTCGATCCGGTCGTTCGAAATGGTCCAGTCACCCATGTGGATGATGGAGCCGGCCGGCGTCAGGAGCGCGATACCGATCGCATCCATGATCGAGTGTTCGACATCGAAGAACCGCGCTTCGAACGCGCCGAGGCGCATCCCTTCGTTCTTGGCCCCGATGCGGATCGTCTTGAGACGGGAAGCCGCCCCCTGTTCCTGATCCTCGACCTTGTGTTTGATGAGTGCCAAGGTGAAGTCGCGACCGATGACCGGCGGATATCCGAGCTGCTTGAGCAGGATAGGTGCCCCGCCGATATGGTCGAGGTGACCATGCGTGAAAATCACGCCACGAATACGCTTTTCCTTACCACGAAGATAGTTCACGTTCGGGACGATATAGTCCACACCCGGCATATCCTCTTCCGGCCACTGCACGCCCATGTCGACGATGACGATATCGTCACCATATTCGAAGACGGTCATGTTGCGCCCCACTTCCTCCTGCCCGCCAAGCGGGATGATACGGAGATGATTCCCTGCCGGAGGAAGATCGTTCGAGATATTGCCCCCGTTCGTCGTCGCGAGCGCGATCTTCGTCGGGAACTGGGCACGACGCCCTCCCCCACGACCTCCGGTCTGTTTGCGGGAAGACTTCTTCGCCACAGGCTTTCCGGCTGTCTGAGAAGCGTCGGCTGTCGGTTTCGAAGACGGGACAGCTGGTCGTCCTGCCGGTCTGGCCGACTGTTGCTGTTTCCTTCCATGGTGCTGTGTTGGACGGGCTTTCGACTCGTCGGCACGAGGCGCAGCCGAATGCTCCGGCTTATAGGCCTGGCTACGGGCCACGGCACCCTCGAAGGAACCGAGTGTAAGTGCGTCCTTAAGCCCCGAGGAAAGGATATCCCCTCCCTGGCTCAGATTCCGCGCCTCCTGAGAGACGGGTGCCGGACGATCCGTAGCAGGGACCGGTTTCCGACCGCCACGACGCGGAAAGCGTCGCCTGTTTCCGCCGGACAAACTGCCGGCATTGTTGCCACCGGTCGCGTTTCCGTTTCCGCCGGCGTTATTGAATTCATTCATACTGTAACTATTCTACTTAATTGAAGGGAACGTCATATGACGGACTCCCTTTGATATATTACTTGTATCTCTCTCAACTCTCACTATGTACATAAGCCGAAGCTTTCCACCTGTCGGCTGAAATCCGAAAATTTCAAACTTCATCCCGACATGAGATTTGAGAGAGATACTGACAGATATTCGTTCGGTCCGTCGGGAACGCATCACTGCGCTCAACCGTTGAACCGTAAAGAAGCGTACAAGATACTTTCCCTTCGACCGCGGGAATAACCCGGATGAAAGTATGTGTACGACCGTCATTGTGCCGAAGGGGGGACTCGAACCCCCATGTCCTTGCGAACGCTGGCACCTGAAGCCAGTGCGTCTACCAATTCCGCCACCTCGGCAAAGGAAGATAAAAGCGAAAAACTAAAAATGCAAAACATCGGATTCCGCCGAAGGCGGACTGTTTTTCACTTTGCATTTTTCACTTTACATTTTCAAGCGAGCATCTTCTTCAATTTCTCCACCATAACGACCGGCGTCGGATCAATGCCGTACACAAGCGCGAGATGATAGGAAACGAAGTCTGCCAAAAGAAGAGACGAGAATACCCTATTAAACACGTTTTTTCCTTCCATGTCAAGAACATCGACAGAAATGCCTTGTTCGCGCAATAATCCAGCTGTCACTTCGAAACGTTTCAGATTCTTCGGATGGTCTTCCAGGTCCCGAAGCATGATGACCTGGAACGCCCCCTGCGGATGCGTGTATCCGACCATTTCGTTATGATTCAGTTCAGGAAAGAAGTTCCAGAATGCCGCCGTCTTGGAATTCTCGTTGAATTTGATCTTCCAGACCATCGCGACGGACTCGTATCGGGGCGATGAATAGATAACCGGCACCTTCCCTTCACACTTCGCCGCAAGCACCTTTCCTTTCTCCTCGAGTTCCGACAATCGCGACCGAAGGTGCTCCGCTCCGTCCTCTATCTCGGTCCGCATATCCGGCACCAGACCCTCGTTCTCAAGCAACTGATACAGCGCCCCGAAAAAATAGCCGGTTCCGAGCCGTGGCTGAAAATTCGGGAACGGGATCGGGAGCTTGATATGCGGAACCCCCTCCCGAAGACACAGCTCTTCGATCTTCCCTCCGCTCGAGATACCGACAGCCGGAAGTCCCTCCGTGATCGCGGTCTCGAACGATTCGATCGTCTCCTCGGTATTGCCGGAATACGACGCGAAGACATTAAGCGATCGCCTCGCCTCGAAGGGAAGCTCATAGAAACGGTTCTGATGGATGGAGACGGGCTCGGACAACAATCCGCGACGCGCAAGATCGGAAAGGTAGGTCCGAAAGATATCGCCGGGCAGAGCCGATCCTCCCATGCCGGAAATCGTTACCGAACGATATCCTGGATTCGAGGAGAATCGGACCTTACCGGCAAGACGCATGCCGTCAGCAAACTGTCCCGGGCTTTCGAGTATCATCTTTCGGAAATCGGACGGATCCGGATTCTGATGCATATATTTTTCTGTTCGGTTATTGACTGGATCCGGAGTCAGACTCCGATCAGGACGGTTTCGGAGACACTACCTGTTCCAGACGCGCGTCGTCCCGATATACCATTTCTCGATACCTGAAAAACGGGAAGAAGCGAAGTTCGCGCTCCGGATATTCCATCCTTTCACGCTGTCTGACATGACATAGAACACGTCCGGGCTATAGAGGAAGACAGCCGGATTCTTCTGTGCGAGAATGCCAAGAAACGTCCCAAGGAGCTCGTCACGCTTCGCCGGATCGGACGTCTCCCGAAGGGCAAGCAGCGTATCGTCCGCATTCGAATCGTCGAACATGGCGAGGTTAAGACCCGGATCAGCCTTCTCGCTCGAGTGCCAAAAGGAATAAAAATCAGGATTCACACCCATCTCCTCGCCATAAAGGAGCGCCTCATACTCACGAGGACGGATCACGTCACGGTTCAGGTCCGAAAGTGGCATCACCTTCACGGTTGCAGCGACCCCTACCGTGGCCCACTGAGTATGAAGCAGATCAGCCGTCTTTCGAAGCTCCGGCCAATCCGGAACCAGAAGGTTGAATGCGAGACGGTCCTGTCCTTTTGTCCGGATGCCATCGGCACCCTTCGTCCACCCTTTGTCATCAAGAAGACGGTTCGCCGCATCAGCATCGAATGAAACGGGAGGTACGGACGGATTTCCCTGCATAAAGGAAAGAAACGGCATCGATGCGACCATCCCATGACCGGCAAGCGCATCGCGAACCAACGCGTCGCGGTCAGTCGCCAGAGACAGCGCCTGCCGTACCTCGGCATACGCGAGCGGAACGCTTTTCACCGGGTTGAAAAAAACAGAGAAGACTCGTGGCAGATGAAACCCGTGCACGGTCGTTCCCTTCTTTCCGGTAAAGGACTGTCCGTTCTCCGAGGACAACGGGCTCATGCCCATGATTTCCTTCTTCCCATAGGCATTGATCATCGTGTCCTCATCGGGATAGAAACTGAAGGCAAGCTTGTCGATATTCGGTTCGCCACCGACATACCCCGGAAACGATCGAAGCTCATACGAAAGGATATTCCCTTCCGAATCTTTCTGAAAGCTCAGGAAACGATACGGTCCGGAACCGATCGGTGAAAGGTTTGCATCAGCCAATGCGAACCGCTCCGGAGAAACAGTCTCCCAAATATGCTTCGGCATGATGCCGACGGTCAGGTGCTCCTGAAAACCGGAATAGGCCTTCTTCAGGATAAACGCGACCGTATGCGGATCGCGGACTTCCACGTCCACACCCTGCCATTTCTGTCGCAACGGACTCCGATACGCGGGATCTTTGATCGCGCCGACGGTAAAGGCGACATCCTCGGCAGTCACCGGTGTCCCGTCGTGCCACGTCGCATCACTCCGAATCGTGACCATATATGTCAGTCCATCGTCGGAAACGTCGATTTTCTCCGCGAGCCGGTTCACAACCCGTCCATCAGCATCGTATCCGGTCAGTCCGGAATAGATGACAGACACCAGGTCTTCGTCGGCGGCGTTCGCGGACGAAAGAATCGGGTTCACATAGCGTGGCTGACCGACGATACCCTCGACATAGCGACCGCCGTGAGCCGGAATTTCCCGCGTCATCGATAAGAATGCCGCACCGACCCAGACAAGCAAGGCTCCGACAAACAAGACGGAAAGCAAGACGACGATCGCCTTGTCACGAAAACGCAGCGCCCGAAACAAAGCGCCGGGCCCGAACCGCTTCAGTGTCTGAAAAACGTCTTTCGAAAAGATACGCGTGTGTTACGGATGATATGCGGATTCCCGAACGGGGGTACCCTGCCCAGAACGCTTATGCGAGTTTGGCGTTCAGGATCGCCAGGACGAGAAACGCCGCCCCGAGCGCAATCGAAGCGTAGAAGAGAAATTTCTCGACCCCTCGCTTCGTATAATACCCACCAAAATCCCCGCCGAACGAAAGGCCGGCATCCGTCCCTCGATTCTGGAGCAGGATGGAAACGACCAGCAGGATGGAGACGACGGTCTGTGCGATAAGAAGAGGCTTCATACGGTCGAAAAAAGAAAGAAAAAGCGCTTCGGCTCTTTGGGAAGTGTACCCGAAATACGGTCCCACGTCAAAGAAAAATCGTATTTTTGCCTTATAATAAGGAAAAATCACCAGGTGACGAGACCGATCCAAACGAGCGATTTTCCCGATCACCACCCTGACGGTGTACGCTGAGGAGTAATCCCGTCATCACGAACGAAGCGATCAATGAGCTGCCTCCATAAGACAGGAACGGGGCCGGAAGTCCGGCAACCGGCAAGAGTCCCATATTCATACCGACATTGACGAATATCTGCACGGCGAAATAAACCTGCGCGCCGACCGCGATCAGATACCCCGCATTATCTTTCGCCTGTGTGGCGATCCTCCAAGCACGAAAGAGAAATACCCCGTAAGAAAAAAGTATCGCGCCCGCCCCCACCAGTCCAAGTTCTTCGGTGATCGTCGCGAAGATGAAGTCGGTATGTTTTTCCGGAAGGAAATTGAGTTGCGATTGTGACCCATAACCGACCCCTTTCCCGGATACGCCCCCGGAACCGACCGCGACCATGGCCTGCAAGACATTGTACCCGCTGCCACGCGGGTCGGACTCGGGATGCAGGAATGTCTCGATCCGATCCCGTTGATACCCTTCGAGAAAAAACCATCCGGCGGACGCCACCGCGACACCGGTTAAAAATAACACGAGGATATGCCGGGGCCGTATGCCGGACACAAGAATAATCCCACCCCATATCGCCGCGAGCGTCAGCGCCGACCCTAGGTCCGGTTGTTTGAGCACGAGAAAAATAAGGAGGGAGGAGAGCACGAGCGACGCGACGATCCGAACCCACTCCCCGAGCTCGGACCGCTTCGCGACGATAAAACGCGCAAGAAACAGGATGAGCGCTATCTTCACCCCTTCGACCGGCTGAAATCGCAGGAGCCCGAGCGAGAACCATCCGGCTGTCCCATTGACCGTCCGACCGAAGAGAAGGACGAGTACGAGGAAAACGATCGACACGAAGTAGAGATGCGTCCCATACCGGACGATATGCCGGTAATCGAGAAACTGGAAACATATCATGAACACGATACCGATGACACCGAATATCGCCTGCCGAAGAAAGTAACTCCCCGATACCGACCAGGGATCGCCTGTTACGGAAATGCTATACAGCGAAAGCAGCCCGGCACCGAAGACGAAGAGAGCCGACAATACCAGCAGCCAATCCGTCTGAAGAAGGCGTTTCACCATACGAAAATAGTCGAAAGTCGAAAGTTATAAGTCAAAAGCCCGCAAGGTCCATAAAGTTACAAATCACGGTGGTGGCCACAACCGGAGATACGCTCCGATTCAGAGCGTCTACCGCTGTGTTCGCATTGTCTCATCTTCGACTTTATAGACTTAGTATCTATCTCAAATCTCACCGCGCATATAAGCCAAAAAAATCCGCTTGCCGGCTGAAATCCGAAAATTTCGGCTACCCCGACCGTCTCGCCAAGCGATCGTCGCGGGCGGACAAACCATTCAAAACTCGTCAGGTTACGACAGTAGCCTTCTCTCCTTTTTCATGGTTTTTCACCCAGAGGGTGACCAACCTCTGGTTGGCGCTCCTATCGAAATTTTCGGATTTACAGCTCGACATGAGATTTGAGATAGATACTTAGGACTTTAAACTTTTGGCTGTGATCTTATCGCAGTTTCTGGAACTGCTCGCTCCCCGTCCGATAACGCTGGATGAAATTGTCCTCGTGGAAAAAATCCGCGTCGGCTTCCATATCGACCGTCACCACCTCGCCTTGGAAGGCTCTCGGCCAGATGAGCGTAAAATCACGATTATCCCCGGAGAGGAGCGTATTTACGTCGGTCTGATTGAGTGCGACCGCCTTGCCCGAAGCGTCCCGAAGAATCACTTTCACCGTGACCGTTCGGAAGTCGAAGGAACTGTCGTTCCGAAGCGTCCCGAACGCCTCACCAAAATACGGGCCCGAGGAGATCTTGTCGTAGCGCGTCCGATACAGGACGAGTGGCGGTCGTTCCTGATACCCCGAGAAGCGCTGCCAATTCGCATCCCGAAACGAGACCTCGGCCGTTGCCGGAATACCGGTCGTCACGACACCGACGGCAAGCAGAGTCTTGGTCTCCTGTGGCAAGAGGGAATCGGTCCCCGACGCACGACCGACTTCCACGCCGGATGTATCCTTGAGAATAAGGTCGTACCCGATCGTCGCGGCCCCGATCGTACCGTTCGGATTATGCACCTTTGCGAACACGTCGTATTCGTTCTGCGCGCTCCCAGGAACAAACGCGGCTTCCCGAACGGTAAACGCATCCGGATTAAATACCTCGGCACAGGCACCACACGGACCCCCGCAGTCGATACCTGTCTCGCCTTGATTCTGTTTCTTATCAAAACACGTCGCCACAGGCTTCAGCGCGAAAAACAGAAGCGTTATGACCGTGGCAAGAAAAGCGCCGACGACGGTAGCGATCCGGACCTTCTTCATCGCGCGATGGGAATTGAGCATAGGGAGTCAGTTAACGAAAAATAGTCAACAAATAACAGGAAAGTGAATCTGCAAAATAAAAGATTGGCGACCATCACCGATAAACACCTCCACTGGAGTATATTCAAAAAAACCATTCATACGATCATCCCCGCGTCTTGTACTCCGTTAACGGCTCTCTGGTATCCGTTTATTAGCACGTTTTCATTCTACCACATTTTTCCACAGAAAAAACGGCCCAATGGCCGCTTCTTCGAAGTCGTTTCCGGTCTCTTTGAAAATCATGGTCTTGGCGGCGACCTACTCTCCCCCGCCATCACAGCGAAGTACCATCGGCGCGGGCAGGCTTAACTTCCGAGTTCGGAATGGGATCGGGTGTACCCCCGTCGCAAAAGCCACCAAGACTATGATTTCCAAAGAGGTCAGGAGCTTCCTGTTGTCAACCGAAAAAAGGAAAGAATAGAAGGTATGTAGATATATTAGTACTTCTCGACTCAACCCCTCGCGGGGCTTCCATCTGAAGCCTATCAACCTCGTCATCTCCGAGGATATCTTTCCCGTACAAGTACGGGATACTGCCTTATCTCGAGCTTGGCTTCCCGCTTATATGCTTTCAGCGGTTATCCTACCCGAACATAGCTACCGAGCAGTGCTCCTGGCGGAACAGCTCGTACACCAGAGGTTCGTTCTTCCCGGTCCTCTCGTACTAGGGAAGAGATCTCTCAAGCAGTGGCGCCCACAGCAGATAGGAGACCAACCTGTCTCACGCATATTACTCAACCATTTTTCCGTATCCTACGGAAAACGATACCTCATCCGTTACCGGATGTATGGACTATACCACCATCTCGCTTCCGAGATGATCGACGTGTTAGCCCTCTCCCAGGTAGTGTTATTTGGAGAGGACTCCTCCCCTGCCCGAAGGCAGCGGAAAGTCTCTACGGGGTCAATGTACGTTTTTTTCTCTTCTTGGAATAATTCAAATCCCGAAAAGAGTCTACGAGCCTCATCAATGATTCAAAATCCCGCTCATTCTTCACGAGCGATTTTCGCTTCAATATCTCAAGCAATATTTCGGACTGTTCCTTCTTCAGGAACAGGTACGGACCGACACAAGAGAGAAATATCTCAATCGATTCCTTACGGCCGATCGTATATTCCATAATCCCGTCTTTCCGTATTCTCATACCTCCGAGACCGATCCGGGCACAGAGTGCCTCGAACGTTGGTCCGGACTTCGATGATTGGAAGAAGACGATATACGGAGCCACCTGATAGCCATACCGGTATGTCCGGTTCGGTTTCAGGCGAACATATATGCTTCCGTCCGCATCGAGAAAACCCGCTAAATATGCTTTCGTTTCAGATGAAACTGATTGATTCAACATACACGACTTCCCTCGGTATTATCCTAACACACGACAGGTTGAATCGCAATGTGTCGTTAGGACTTCACCGATATGAGTCGATTTGTGCATCCTTCCGTCGCCGGAAGGAGCCGCCAGATTGACGGTTTGAACCCAGCTCACGTACCGCTTTAATTGGCGAACAGCCAAACCCTTGGGAGCTTCTTCACCCCCAGGATGCGATGAGCCGACATCGAGGTGCCAAACCTTGCCGTCGATATGGACTCTTGGGCAAGATCAGCCTGTTATCCCCAGGGTAACTTTTATCTGATGATCTTCCACGCTCCTACGAGCGATGGTCGGTTCACTAACTTCTTCTTTCGAAACTGATCGACTGATCGGTCTTTCAGTAAAGCTGGCTTGTGCGTTTGCGCTATCGGCCCGATTTCCATCCGGACCTAGCCAACCTTTGTAAACGCCTCCGTTGCCTTTTAGGAGGCGACCGCCCCAGTCAAACTACCCACCAGGCACTGTCCCCCCGCCGGTTTCACGGCGGCAGGTGAGAAGCGACATCTTTGCAGGGTGGTATTCCATTTGTGGCTCCGCCCCGACCGGAATCGGGGTTTCAAAGCCTCCCACCTATACTCGGCAACAAAAATATCGCGTCAATACCAAGCTATAGTAAAGCTCCATGGGGTCTTTTCGTCTTGCTGCAGGTCGACGGCATCTTTACCGTCATTGCAATTTCACCGGGATCTTCGTTGAGACAGTTT
>JBAXFX010000043.1:0-11111 GCA_037139695.1 Candidatus Moraniibacteriota bacterium
ACCCTCGCGGAGACGGAAAAGGGAGTGTTCTCCTGACTTCTGAAAGTTAAAAATCGAGATTCGGAAATCGGAATGAAGAATAGGGAGCGAAGACTGGACCGCCACGGGCTCGAAGACTCACCCTCGCGGAGACGGAAAAGGGAGTGTTCTCCTGACTTCTGAAAGTTAAAAATCAGGCACTGGTTCCCGATGAGGTGGCTGAGAATTCCTCTTTGGTGCTAAGGGAACCAGTGCCGAAAATCGAGATTCGGAAAAGGGAATGAGGAATAGGGAGCGGGGACTAGACCGCCACGGGCTCGAAGACTCACCCTCGCGGAGACGGAAAAGGGAGTGTTTTTCCTCGTAGATACGCCCTATAGGGCGTCCCCGTTCCCACCTCTCCCTCCGGGAGAGGGTAGGGTGAGGATCGGAATCGGGCCGATACTTCTTTCTCTGGATTCAATCGTGTCGCCACTCTATCCGTAGTCCTTTCCGTTCGAGCCGGCGAAGGAAGGTCATCTGCCGTTTGGCATAGTGAAAACTTTCTTTCAGAAGCGATGCTTCCATGTCCTCGCGTGGTATCTTCCCTTGGAGGAATCGGGCGCACCATCGATATTCGAGGCCGAATCCGTCGAGGCGTTTCCAAGACAACCCGTCTTGTTCGTGCAGTCGTTTCACCTCATCGATCATGCCTTTTTCAAGCCTCTTTTTGAGCCTTTTTTGTATCCGTTCGTGCAATTCGTCTTTCGGAAGATCGATTCCGAAGAATTGAAATTCAGACGGGGAAAATCCCTCCCCTCGAGGACTCGGGACTCCCTTTGTGAAAGGGAGAAAACCACTCCGCATCGCCTGCGTTGATTTCCATGTTTCCCCCTTTGTGAAAGGGAGAAAACCACTCTGCATCGCCTGTGTTGATTTCCATGTTTCCCCCTTTGTGAAAGGGAGAAAACCACTCCGCATCGCCTGTGTTGATTTCCATGTTTCCCCCTTTCGGAAAGGGGGACTGAGGGGGATTTGTTCCTCTTCTTTCCTTATCCCGTCCCCCGTTTCTCGTTCCTTGTTAACTGCTATCTGTCCACTGTTCCCTGTTTTCGGCACCTTGCCGAGTGTCGCGACGATCTCGAGCGCGCGGATGAGTCGGACCTTGTTGTGCCGGTCGATCGTTTCCGCTCGGTCCGGATCTTTTTCTGCGAGCAATGTGAAGAGCTCCGGTGCGGTGAGTCTGCCGAGTTGCTTTCGGAGGGCCGGGTCAGGCTTGACTTCGGGGAAGGCAGTATCAAAGACGAGCGCCTCGATCCAGAAGTTCGTCCCACCGCAGATAATTGGCACCTTGCCGCGCTTTCGGATATCCGTGATCGCCGCCTTTGCATCGCGCAGGAAGTGCGTGACGGTATAGGTCCGCTTGGGCGACGCGACATCGAGCAGGTGATGCCGGATACCACCGGAATAATAGGGTGTGTCATTCTGAGCGAGTCTTCGAGTCGAGGAACCTGCCTTGCCTTGAGCAGTAGCATCTTCATACTTCGAAGATCTCTCGACATGCTCGGGATGACCCGCGACTAAGTCGCGGGTCACTTTCCCAGTCCCGATATCCATCCCGCGATAGACCTGTCGTGAGTCGGCCGAAATGATCTCGCCCCCGATTTCATGGGCGAGTCGTATGGCATAGTCCGATTTTCCCGATCCGGTCGGCCCGACGATGATAGGAATAGTCATAAGTATCTATCTCAAATCTCAACGCGCATATAAGCCAAAAAAATCCGCTTGCCGGCTGAAATCCGAAAATTTCGGCTACAAACCATTCAAAACTCGTCAGGTTACGACAGTAGCCTTCCCTCCTTTTTCATGGTTTTCGCTCGAAATTTTCGGATTTACAGCTCGACATGAGATTTGAGATAGATACTAAGCATGAAGTGAAAAATAAGGGACGGAGGGTAACAGGGTTATTCCGTGAACCCGTCAACCGTTCAACGTCTGTCTTTCACTCCCTGTATCGCGTTCAGCTTTTCCCTCGCCACATCATCGATTTCGACCGAGAACGCGGTGCGGATGGTCTGCCCGGAGACGGAAAGAAAGATGCGGACCGGACCCTTCGGCAGGACACCGAGTATCGAAGAGAGCTCGCCGAGCGCGGTTGCCGCGGATGACTCATCGAGCGTGAGTATGAGTTGGCTTTCTTTATCGCGGAGTAGCGCCGCCGTATCGGACGTGGCAGGATGTGCGTTTGTGGAATCGTGTACGGATGAGGCGGACTTTTCCGTCTTCCCATGCCTTTCCCGGGTGAGCTTAAGGGACCGATACCGGTCCACCTCGGCCTCGTCGAGCTTCCGTCCGGATTCGGCCATGACCTTGGTCGAGCCGTCCCGACGGTTGACCTTTGCCTCGACGATCACGATGGTATCCTCGGCCCACAATGCCTCGGTCTCGGCCGCGACACGGGGAAACACGAGCACCTCGATCCGTCCCGTGAGGTCTTCGACGCCGGCGAAGTACATCGGTTGCCCGTTCTTGGAGAGGATTTTCTTGGACGTGGCGACCACGCCGCCGAGCCGGACCGACGCCCCGTCGGGAAGCCGGTCGATATCGTGGATCGGGGTCGCGACCTCGCGCAGGTAGTCGTCGTAGTCCGAGACCGGATGGTCGGAAATGTAGAGCCCGATGAGTTCCTTCTCCCAGGCGAGTCGTTCTTTTTTGGTGGACGGTCGCTCGGGAGGAGCGAAGCGGATGGTCGGCGTCTCGAGCGAGAGCCCGCCGAAGAGGCTGTCCTGATGTGAGTTTTTGATCTTGTCGATGTTCCGTGAGAACGAGAGGATGGCGTCGAGGTTGGAGAGGAGCAGGTTCCGTTCGCCGAAGCGGTCGAGCGCGCCGACTTTGGCGAGTGCCTCGATCGACTTCTTGTTGATATCCTTACTCCGGACATGCTCAAGCAGGCTTTCGAGCGTCGTGAATGCGCCGAGTTCCTTTCGGACGCGGACAATCTCCATGGCTGCGGGTTTGCCGACGTTCTTGACCGCGTTCAGTCCGAACCGGATGCGCTCCTTTCCGTCGTCGCCCACGATCACGGCGAATTCCTCGAAGCTTTCATTTACGTCGGGCGCCAAAACCTCGACGCCGATCTGCCGGGTCTCCTCGACCTCGATCGCGATGCGGTCCGTGTCTCCCTGGTCGCTCGTCAAAAGTGCCGCCATGAACTCGGCCGGATAGTGTGCCTTGAGGAACGCCGTCTGATAGCCGACGAGCGCGTAGCAGGCGGCATGGGACCGGTTGAACCCGTAGCCGGCGAACGGTTCGATGAACGCGAACACCTGTTCGGCGATCTTTTTCTGTACGCCTTCCTGTACCGCGCGATCGATGAACTTCTCGCGCTGTTCGGCAATGAGTTCCTTGATCTTCTTTCCCATGGCCTTGCGCAGTACGTCCGCTTCACCGAGCGTGAATCCCGCGAGGTCACGCGCGATCTGCATGACCTGTTCCTGGTAGACTGCCACGCCGTACGTGTTGCGCAGGATCGGCTCGAGTTTGGGGTGGAGGTACTTCACGACCTTGCGCCCGTGTTTGCCGTCGATGAAGTCGGGGATCCACTCCATCGGTCCCGGCCGATAGAGCGCGACCATGGCGACGATGTCCTCGAAGACGGTCGGCTTGAGCTGCTTGAGGTATCGCTTCATGCCGTTGCTTTCGAGCTGGAATACGCCGGTCGTCTTGGCGTCTTGCAAGAGGGCGTAGGTCTGTTCGTCGTCGAGCGGGATATGGTCCATCACGTCGGAGGCGGATCCGGTCACGGGATCGATCCCGATGCGCTCCGCCAGGTCGGGAAACTTGCCGAGCGCACGGATGATGCGGACGGTGTTCTGTATGATCGTGAGGTTCTTGAGCCCGAGGAAGTCCATCTTGAGGAGGCCGATCTTTTCCACGGCGGACAGCTTGGACGAGGACGCGTACTGCGTCACGGCCGAGTCACCATGGCCCGCGACCTTCTGCAGGGGGGAATATGCGGTGACGGGATCCTTGGTGATGACAACGCCACAGGCGTGGACCGACGCGTGACGCGCATTGCCCTCGAGCTTCTTGGCGGTGTCGATGATGCGCCTGGCATCGGGATTGTTCACATACAGTTCCTTGAGGTCGGGTACCTCCTCGACCGCCTTACTGAGCGACGTGAACATTGGGATGAGCTTCGATATCTGGTCACAGAAGGAATACGGGAAGCCGAGTGCCCGGCCGGTGTCGCGGATGGCCGCCTTGGCCGCCATGGTCCCGAACGTGATGATCTGGGCCACGTGGTCCCGGCCGTACCGTTCCCGCACGTATTCGAGCACGTCGTCGCGCCGGTCGTCGGCGAAGTCCATGTCGACGTCCGGCATGGAGATACGTTCCGGGTTGAGGAACCGCTCGAAGAGGAGATCGTACTTGATCGGGTCGATGTTCGTGATACCGGTGAGGTATGCCACGAACGATCCGGCGGCCGATCCGCGCCCGGGTCCCACGACGATGCCGGCCCGTTTGGCCCAGTTCACGAAGTCAGCCACGATAAGGAAGTACGACGCGAAGCCGGTCTTGCGGATGACGTCGAGTTCGTAGTCCATGCGGTCGCGGTGCGAGGCGGGGACCGGCCCGTCGCCATACCGGTAGAGGAGGCCTTCCTCGCAGAGCTCGAGCAGGTATGATTCGGCGGTCTTTCCCTCGGGTACGTCGAAGTGCGGGAGCTGGGTCTCGCCGAGACGGATCTTCACGTCGCACGCATCGGCGATCCGCTTCGTGTTTTCGATCGCGCCGGGATAATTCTTGAAAATCTCTTCCATCTCCTCGGGACTGCGGAAGGACAGGTCGAGGTGGGTCAGTCGCGATCGGTTCTCCTGGTTCACGGTCCAGTTGTTCTGGATGCACAAGAGAATGTCATGCGTATCCTTGTCCTCGGGATGCAGGTAGAACGAGTCGGCGGCCGCGACGAGCGGGATGCCGGTTTCCTCGTGCATCTGGCGCAGTCCGGCATTCACGGCCGCCTGGCTCTCGTATTCGACGTTCGGTCCGAGTTCGAGGTAGAAGTTCCCTTTGCCGAAAATACTTTGATAGTCGAGCGCAATCATTTTGGCGGCCTCGTAGTTGTCGTAGATCAGGTTCGCCGGGACCTCGCCGGTCATGTTGCCGGACAATGCGATGAGTCCCTCGCCGTATTTTCGCAGGAGGTTCTTGTCGATACGGGCCTTGTAGTAGAAGCCGTCGAGCTGGGAGATCGAGACGAGCTCGAGCAAGTTGAGATAGCCACGCTCGTTCTTGGCGAGCAGTACGATCGTATTGCGCGGGCGGTCGTCGGGGGACGGGGTCTTGCTCGTGTGGTCCTTCACGACGTGGAGCTCGACGCCGATGATCGCCTTGATGCCGGCGTCCTTGCAGTGCACGTAGAATTCCACCGCGCCGTACATGTTGGACGTATCGGTCAGGGCGAGCGAGGTCATCCCGTACTTCTTCGCTTCGGCGATAAGGTCGTCGACCTTGGGCAGGGCGTTTAAGAGCGAGAAATGCGAGTGGACGTGGAGGTGGACGAAATCGGACATAACACAGTTACCAGTGAACAGTTACCAGGGAACGGGGACAGGGGAGTCGAAAGTCTATTAAGTCCGTAAAATAGGGAACGGGGAATCGGAACGGGATAGTCAACGGGAAAACGAGAATGTCCTGCTCCCCTTGCCGAGGGGAGCTCCTGAGTCCTCGAAGGTGAGGGGTGGGAGGGGCCTTCCGCAGCTTCAGAAGCTTCCGTAGCTTAAAAAATAAAAACGCCTATCCTAAGGGAAAAAGACGTTCGATATGATCGGATGGGGCACAGCATATGGTTTTCGCTTCCCCCGTACGCCGGCTTGCGCCCTGGCTTCCGCCGGGAAGATGAATATACGAACAGTATAGCAGGTCTGGAGGGAAAGGAAAGCTGTCGTGACGAGGCGGTTTCCGTTATGTTAGTATTGGCTATGAGAGTGTCACAGGGGTGTCCATAAAGTGAGAATAACGGTACGGAATTATGTCCATAGGAAACGTTTTGAAAGATACAGGGTATATGATCGGTGAGCCGGATGAGAATGAATTCGAAAAACAGAAACGGGCGGAAACCGGGTTGATTATCGTCGGCATCGACGAGGCGGGCCGGGGGCCTTTGGCCGGGCCGGTCGTGGCGGCCGCTGCGGCATATCGCGATCAGGCGGCTTTTGCCGTGGCCGACGAGCTCGGGAAGAAATTCCGATTCATCCGCGATTCCAAGACACTCTCGGAGAAGAAGCGCGAGGAGATGTATGACTTCATCCGCGAACATTTTGATATCGGTATCGGGATCGTGGACTCCGAGACGATCGACCGGATCAATATCCTGCAGGCGACGTTCCTCGCGATGAAAGAGGCGGTATCCGATTTGCGGAAGACGCTCAGAGTGCAAGACGGAGGGCTATTGCTTCTTGTTGACGGGAATCAGGAAATCCCGAATCTTTCAGTCCGTCAGGAAACGGTCGTCGGCGGAGACGCGCTCGTGCGCTCGATTGCCGCCGCGTCGATCATCGCCAAGGTGACGCGGGACCGCATGATGCTCGAGTACGATGCGACATACCCGGCGTACGGGTTCGCGAAGCACAAGGGCTACGGGACCAAAGACCATATGGATGCGCTCCGGCGGTTCGGTGCCTGCCCGATCCACCGGATGAGTTTCAAACCGGTCTTCTATTCCGTGCCGGAAAACGTGAATAGGAATTTGCTCAAATAACTGACCATTGACAGTCTACGACTGAAAACTGGGATTTCGATCCGTAACCCGTTAGCGCGTTAACACGTGAACCGAATAACGTTCATCATGCCTTGATGAATTTCACGAGTTTCCCGTAGGCATCGCGCAAGAGGTGGGCGTCGTTCAGCGCATGGTGCATCCGGCGGGCAGTCGACGGCTCGACGCCGAGCGATTCGGAAAGGAGACGGTCATTCTCGAGCAGATTCGACGGATTGAATCCGGCCGTAAACAGCATGGACGCGAAATCGATCGGATACCGGGAGAACGGACGTGCGCGTTCGCCGAACAACTTGTGGATGAAGACGGTATCGAAATGACTCACGTATGAGACGAGGTAGGGCTCGCCGGCACCGATGAACTCCCGTATCCGGTCGCAGGCCTCTTCGGGGGATATCGGATTCCCATCAAGCATGGGAAGGATATTTTCCGTCACCCACGCATCGGACAATGCCCGGTCCCGCTTAATCTCGAGGTAGAGCTCCTTGCCGTCCGGTTTTACGAACGCGACCGAGAGAATCTCCCCGTTCTTCGGATGAAGCGAGGTGAACTCGGCGTCAAAAAAAATGATGTTTTCGGAAAAGAGGGGACGAGGCATAGGTTTTTTATATGAAGCCATTCTCTTTATACAGTATCGTCCATATCATCGGGCGAGGCAAGGCACACCCTCTTTTGCCCGGGAAGAAATGCTTGCCCCTTTCCTTATTATCGGTTCTGTGTCTATAATGGGCGCGTCGGAATATTCTTCGTATTTTTGCCGGGTTTTTCCTTTTCGTTCGGGGTTTCCCAGGGTTTGACCGTGGGAAGGATGGGGGAGCCATCATGCCTCGGATTGATCCGTAACGATACCTTATGCCGGAACTTTGCTATTTCAACGGGAAGGTCATGCCGATAGACGAGGCTCGTATCAGCCCGCGGGACCTTGGGTTCCTGCGCGGATATGCGGTATACGATGTGATGCCGGTCGTGAATGGCGAGCCGTTCCTGTTCGGTGAGCACTGGAAACGGTTCAGTCGCTCCGCGAATGATCTTGGACTCCGGGTGCCGATCGCGGGTGAAGAGGCTCGGGATATCATTCGCGACCTGGTCCGTCGTCACGATTACGAGACGATAATCGTCCGGACGATACTGTCCGGCGGGCCGAGCGGGAACGGGTTTCTTCCCGAGGGGGACGAGACCTTCTGCATCATGCTCGAAGAGACGGCGCCGTTGCCACGCGAGCTCTATGAGAAGGGCGGCAAAGTCATCACGCTCGGGTATCGGCGGACACTGCCTTCTTCACGGACAGCCGACTTTATCGTGCCTCTGAAAGAGCGCGAGCGGAAACTTGCCGAAGGTGCGGTGGAGATCCTCTATGTGCACGGTGGCAAGGTGCTCGAGGCCTCCACGAGCAACTTCTTTATCGTCAAGGACGGAGAGATCCGGACGACCGGTCACGGACCGCGCTCAGGCGTTACGAGAAACCTGATCGTCCGGCTCGCGAAAGGCGCCGGCATTCCGGTTTCCGAACATGGACTGTTCGAAGGCGACCTGCGCTCCTGCGACGAGGCATTCCTGACCGCCTCGAACAAGCTTATCGTCCCGATCGTACAGGTGAACGGATATCGTGTCGGTACGGGCGAAGTCGGCCCGGTGACCCGAAGGCTCCTCTCTATCTTCGAGGGATTCATGAAATCGTATGGGCCGGATTCCGATCGGACCCTGCCTGGGGAGTCTCCAGTGGCGTAGGAGAGTGAAGAGTGCGTAAAGTCCATCAAGTCAAATCATGCTGAATTTACGGACTATAGATACGTATAGACTGCACGTCTCTTTCTTCGCATGCTTGCCAAGCGTCGGGAATGATGGTACCGTGTCTTATGAACAGGCCACAAGCCTTTTTTATCCGTCCTTAGAGATACTGTTATGGCACTGCCGAAGCAAAGACACACGAGAGAGCGCCGGGACCGTGCCCGTCGCGAATTGGAAATGACCCCGACGAAGACCGTCACCTGCCCGAAGTGTGCCGCGCCGATTCTTCCGCATCATGCTTGCCCGAAGTGTGGCGAATACCGTGGCCGCGTGGTCATCAAGAAAGCGCTTCCGAAACTGGCAAAGGGAAAAAAGGCCGAATAATCGGTCTTTTTCCGCACCTCGAAACACTAAAAAAGTCTATAACCGTTCTTTCGTATGGCAAACCGTCATCTTCAGCGATCCGTCGCGATGCAGTCCCTTTTCGAATGGGATTTCAAAGGGTGCCCGGATGGTGTCGCTCTGGGTATCGTGAAGCATAACCTGGCCGAGTTCGCACCGGGACTCGAAGGCGGAGGATTTTCCTCACACCTGGTGGAGGGAGTCGCGAAGGAGCATGATACGATCGATCGGTTGATCGAGAAGTGCGCGCCGGAATGGCCGCTCGAACAGATCGCGTCCGTGGACCGGTCTATCCTTCGTCTCGGCATCTACGAGCTCCTCTACGGCGACTACGACGAGGTGCCACCCAAGGTGGCCATCAACGAGGCGATCGAGCTTTCGAAGTCGTTCGGATCCGACAGCTCGCCGAAGTTCGTGAACGGGGTCTTGGGGACCATCTATCGCGAGATGGGTGAGCCGATGAAGGACGATTCGTCCGAGAAGCGGAAGGAGCGACTCGAAGCCTGGCAGGGCGAACAGCCGAAGGATGCCAAGACCGAATCGACTCCGGTGGTCCCGGAGGCCGAGACGATCGCGGAAGACGCGGCCTAACGATACGGACGGCGCCTGGTGGTTTCGGAGTCCGGTTATCAGATTGATGTTATGGATGATATTTTTGACGTGAAGAAATTCTCTGAAACGTTCGGGGTCGAGGTGAAGAACCGCGACCTGTTTCAGGAAGCCATCACGCACCGCTCGTACCTCAATGAGCATCGCGGATACAAGCTCGAACACAACGAACGCCTCGAATTCCTTGGGGACGCGGTGCTCGAGCTCGTCGTGACGGACTATCTGTATCGGAACTATCCGAATCCGGAAGGGGAACTGACCAGCTTCCGCGCCGCGATCGTGAACGGCGAGATCCTCGCCGAGATCGCCGGGAACCTCGGCCTGGGCGATTTCCTGCTCATGAGCCGGGGCGAGGCCAAGGATATGGGTCGGGCCCGTATGTGGCTTTTGGCGAACGCGATCGAGGCCGTGATCGGGGCGCTCTACCTCGATCAGGGGTACGATGCGGCGCGGGTATTCATCGAGGCGAACGTCGTTTCCGAGCTGCCGCGCGTGATCGCGGCCGGACTCCATACCGATCCCAAGAGCCGGTTCCAGGAACTCTCGCAGGAGAAGACCGGCATCACTCCATCGTACCGCGTCCTCAAGGAGTGGGGGCCGGATCATGACCGGCACTTCACGTCCGGAGTGTTTCTTGGCGACAACCTCGTGGCCGAGGGCGAAGGCGCCTCCAAACAGGAAGCCCAGCGCAATGCCGCCGCCGCCGGCATCAAGGCGAAGGGCTGGGAATAAAATGAAAAATTCAAAACGAAAAATGTAAAATAGCGAATCTAAAGTCTATAAAATCGGTAAGGTTGAAGGTCGGGGATGAAAACTGAAGAGGGAAAAGAAAACGGCCTGGCGCCTGTTTTTTTTGCTTTCTTCATCAAAAAATAAAAACAGCGCGGGTTTTGTATGAGTGAGTATTTCAGACAGTATGAACGGAAACGGCGAATCATTTCGTTCAGTGTGTCCATTGTTATAGATATCACAGTATGAAAGAGCGTTGGAAGCGTAGGAGTATGTCATGGATCCCGGGTCAACCGGCATAGGCCAGTCATAAGCCCGGGAGACAGTACTCCTTCATGGTGCTATGTGTATAAACCCCGCCCTTCGCGAAGGGCGGAGCGTTTCTACAACTGAAACCAAAACGACAGTGGTTTCCGTAGAGACGCAAGATTTTGCGTCTCTACGACCGAATGTCTGAAAACGTTTTCCGACTTTCCAAACCTATGATATAATTTTGTCATAAACACTCTCCCTATCCCTATGGCGAAAAGAATCTTTTCGATACTGATCGCGATTTTGATCAGTCTCCCGTATCAGACCTTTTCCGCCTTTGCCATCCCTGCTTCCAACCATGTCTGGGATACGCAGGAAGACTTTGCGAACGGAACCACGAATAACACATCCGTCTCCCAATCTTCGGGAGACGTCACCCTTTCGAACCTTCCCGGTTCCGTCTCCGATACACGTGTGGAGGATTTTCAGAAGGGAACGACTATGATTCCCGGTGAGCTTGGCACGATCACGACCACTATCACGGATACGAATGGGGGAGAGGTGGAATTGGGGCAGAGTTGGACATATTCAACTGATTCGATTCCCGCGATTGCAAGTAACTATGTCTACCACTCCTTCCTCGACCCTGCCA
>JBAXFX010000044.1:0-10982 GCA_037139695.1 Candidatus Moraniibacteriota bacterium
CCTCATTTTTCATGGTTTTTCACCCAGAGGGTGACCAACCTCTGGTTGGCGCTCCAACGAAATTTTCGGATTTACAGCTCGACATGAGATTTGAGATAGATACTAAGCAATCCTGATAGCGGTTTTCGGAATGGACTGACGGGAGCCGATATTGCTCAGGTGTGTAGCTGAGGCCGTTTCGTTTGTGGATATCCCGATAGCGTGGTACTATTCGGGTAGTATAAGATGTAAGAAGATAAACAGGGAACGTATGAAAAGCGAATCAAATCGATTGCCACTCATTCGGAAGGACCTGAAGTCGTTCCTTCTGAGTGAGGAAGGGAAGATGACAAAAAAGGATATCGCGAAGATGACGGCAGTCATTGTCGCGGTTGCCAGCGTTGTCGGTGTCGCCGTGAAGCCAAGCGATAGCCTTGCCAGCTGTGTTCACGGGTCTCATGCCTCCCATTTTTCCGGAGGCGGGTGTAGTTCTGTAAGCTGGTAATGCCGGTTCTTAAACCCTACGGACTATGTCGAAACAACAAACAATCCTGATTGCCTTGGCGGTTTTCGTCGTCTTGGTGCTGGCCGGGTTCGCCGGGTATGCCTCTTTCAGAAACCGGACGGTTCAGGTTTCGGATAATGACGCCGCCACGCTTGCCGTGGCCCAGCTGAAGAGCCTGATCTGCTCGAATCCTGGGAAGCCTTTGGATGTGAATGTGCTCAGTGAAAAGCTGAAGATCGCGGGGAGCGCATTCGTCGGCAAGTTGACATCGTCGGAACGGTATACTTTGAACGGATACTATTTTTGCGATG
Organism: Candidatus Moraniibacteriota bacterium; assembly: GCA_037139695.1. GTDB lineage: Bacteria > Patescibacteriota > Minisyncoccia > Moranbacterales > UBA1568 > JAAXTX01. The sequence goes on from JBAXFX010000044.1 coordinate 796, forward strand.
GACTGGCCGGCAGCCGTATCGATGAGGCATGCGGAAATGGCATTATCGATGCGAATGCGACCGGACAATGCCGGAATGGATTTCTTTTCAGTGAGATGACCCTGGCGAGTCTCGCCGGGGATAAGGCGAAGGCCGAAACCTTGTGCAAGTCGTATCTCGGCGATTCGGAACTCTGCACCTATATCGGATCATTCGACGAGGTGAAAAAGAACGACCTGTGTGCCAAGGCGCCGGAAGGGGAGCAACCGTCTTGTTACGCCTTTTTCAACGGTGACAACAGCCGGTGCAAGGGTACGGAACAGGAATCGGACTGCTTTGCCTCGGCCGCGTTCATGAAGACGGTTGCCGGGGGCGACGCAGGTAAATGTGGTTCCCTTACCTCGATCGATGCCATCAATAATTATGATACTGTCTGCCGGTTGCATTTCGACATGAGTCAGGGCTCCTGCATGGGGAAATATACCGGATTCACTCAGGAATTCTGCGGTGCCTCGAAGTGAATCGGCCAACCGGTTTGACGGGGATGACAGGCTTTCTTATCGCATGAGTGCAATCCTGGTTGCACTCTTTGCGTGTAAAAGCAGTCGCTTTACGGTTATGAAGAAACGCTTATGTTTTCCAGACTCATACTGCCGTTGACCTACCGGTGTAACCTGAATTGCGAGTACTGTTACGTGGATAAACAGTCGGGAAAATCGATGAGTCTGAAGACGGCATTGGATGCGGTGGATTTCCTGTTGAAGAACGCGAGAAAGAACGGAAACGCCGCCAATATCATCTTTGTCGGCGGAGAGCCTCTTTTGGAGTGGGTGAACATCGTGAAAATCGTCCGCTATGCCAAGCGATTGGCATCCGGGATGGGCGTTTCTATCGGGACAATCGGATTTCCGACCAATGGATTGCTCTTGACGCGGGATATACTTGATTTTTGCCGAGCGGAGCATGTGAGTGTGGCGGTCAGTATCGATGGATCGGATAATAAACGGAAGACGGTAGCCGGAGGGAACAGTTTTCCTCACGTCGGGGAAAAGATTCCGCTCCTGCTTGAATATCGTGATATCGTCCGGATACGGTCCACGGTCCACCCCGATCACGTCGAGGGAGCGGCGGAGCGGTTTAAGGAATTTCTCGGGATGGGCTTTTCGAAGATAGATTTGCAGCCCGTCATCGGGATTTTCTGGACACCTGAACGGACGCGTGCGTATGTGGAACAACTCGAAGAGACCCTGATTTCGGTGGAGCGGATGAAGGCAATCACCGGGACCGGTGTCGATTTGAAACATCTGCGGGATTTTAACAGCGGGCAATCCGGAGAGCTGGGTTGCCCGAAGATACGGGAGGAATTCCTCGTGGACATCGGTGGAACTATCTATCCCTGTGAGTTCTATCTTTCCTTTCCTCTTGGGCAACGGGAAACGTATGCGATCGGCGATATCAAAAACGGCGTCGGAAAGGACGTGGCGGAGAGCTGTTTGCGACATATACTCTGCGAGTCGGATGATTTTTTGCCGATTATCAAATCCAAGTGTGCGTCTTGTACGCGGTCCCAGGCCTGCTCCAAGATCTGCCTCGGGTACGATCAGGTACGGAAACGGTTCGATAAGAAAATCGCCGCGAGTAATTGGGTATTGTTCCGGGAGATAGAGAAGTTGTTCGGCGCCTATGAACATTTGAGTTGATTGTGTATGGCACGGGTATGATACGCACGGACCGGCACGACGGTTATTATTTCTACATTCATATCCCGTTTTGCGACCGGAAGTGCTCGTTTTGTTTTTATCATTCGTCCGTCTCGCGTGGCGGGGACCAGGTCGACGGATACCTGCGGGACCTGGAACGAGAAATCGTCTTACGGGTCGGGAACGGCAATCGGATCCAGGCCGACGTCGTCTATGTCGGTGGAGGAACCCCGAATACGCTTACGAAGGCGCAATTAGAACGTCTATTTGGCATTATCAGTCGAAGTGTCGACCTCGCCATGGTAAGGGAATTCACGATGGAGATGAACCCCTCTTCCTGTACCGAGCATCAGCTCGCACTACTCAAGAAGCATGGTGTGACCCGGCTTTCCTTCGGCATACAGACCGTCGATCAGGATATTCTTGAAGACATAAACCGTCATCATACGGCAGACCCGTCCGGTATTCTCCTGAAGGCTCGGGAACTGGGGTTCGTAACGAATCTGGATTTCATTTTCGGGCTCCCGCATCAAGGGGTCTCGGATGCGGACGGGATGATCCGGCTTATCGGTGCCGTGCAGCCGGACCTTGTCACGTTTCATGAATTGCGGGTCGGTACGAAGGCAATGGAGGAGGCGCAGCGACGGGGATCGCTGACACATGACGCGACACAGTCGTTTTATCGCCGGTTCACGGAGGGATTGAAGGACTATGGATATGCCCAGTTCGCACCCGAGCTATTCGGCCGGCGTGATGTGATGCCACTTTGTAATTACTGGAACGATTGGTGGCCGTGCGGGAAGATACTCGGATTCGGCGTGTCCGCATTCAGTCAGATCGAGGGCTCCTTTACGACGAATATCCGTTCGTTAGACGGGTATCATGACGCACTCGAACGGGGAACGCCTCCTCTCGGTTCCCGATATCCCTTCAGTCCGACCGAGCAGGCGATACTGAATTTCGTGAGTATGGTTTCGGCCGGTTTTGCGGTCGACGCGAAGGAAATCCGGAGGCGGTACGGTGTGAATATCGTGGACGTTCTCGGCGAAGAGTTGACGGAATCATTGCATGACGCGACGATGATTCTCGAGGACGGCCTACTCTTCTTGAACCCGGGCCGGTTCACGTACTCGACCCCTTCGATAGCGTTTTTTCTTCGGAGATTCGGGTATCTGGCGAGTATCTGGGACGTCGCGAGTGGCGCCCCCGACGCATACCGGTTTACCGTGAGCGGGGATACTCCGACAGTGGAATCGAAACGGAAAAGGGCCTGATTATCCGAATGAATGCCGCCGCGATGAATATCTATATCCATATCCCGTTCTGTCATCGGAAGTGCCACTATTGCTATTACTATTCCTTCGTACCGGGGAAGCGAACCGTGGTGGACGAATATCTCTCGGCACTTGAACGGGAATTTTTTCTGAGGAATAAAAAAACGAATCTCAGGAGTCTCGGTCCGGTCGATACGGTCTATATCGGCGGAGGGACGCCGAATTATCTTTCCGACGCGCAACTGGATCGATTGTTTTTGATCCTGAACACGTATCTCGACCTGACGACTGTCAAGGAATCCGTCGTCGAGCTGAATCCGGCCGCCTGCAGTCGGAGTCAACTCGAGATCCTGAAGAAACACGGCATAACGCGGCTTTCTTTCGGTATACAGACGGTGAATGCCGATATACTCGAAGCGATAAACCGGCATCATGTTCCCGACCCCGAAAACATCATCCGAACCGCGAGCGGGATGGGCTTCGTCGTCAATCTGGATTTCATGCTGGGCCTGCCCGGACAAACGATGGATGATGTGGAGAAGGCGATACGCTTGGTGAAGGAATTGAAGCCGGAGTCTTCCTTTTGGTGCGAACTGCGATGCGGAACGGAACAGATCGGGGCGTTTTCGAATATTCCTTCCCACGAGGAAGTGGTCGCGATGTACGAGCTCGTCACGCAAGAGCTCGCCTTGTCGGGTTATCGACAGATCATACCGGAATACTTCACGACGAAACGCTCGATGCCACTGTATCTGGAGACCTGGTGGACGGCGCGCCGGAGTCTCGGTTTCGGCCTTTCCGCCTTCAGCGCATCTGGTGATGTCTTTTCGAAAAACACGGACTCACTTACGGAATATGTCGCGACCCTTGGCAGGGGAGAGCGTCCTCTCCGATATGTCTATCGCCTGGATCGGGAGGAAATGGCCCTCGTACGGCTCGTTTCGGCACTGAAAGAGGGTCGTGCCGACCTTGGCCGTATACGGAGGGAGTCCGGGGTCGATCTGGAGAAAAAACTGGAACGGGAACTCTCGGCGGCGGTCTTGGCAGGTCTGATCACCCTGAAGAAGGGGAAGCTTGCCTTTACGGAACGGGGATTTACGATCTCTTCGCCGGTCGCCAATGGGCTTTTGCGGAATTCGGATTACCTGGTACGGATCATGGATACCGCTTTCAATTTTATCGATACTATGCCAGACTTGGAGAGTTTCATACGACGGCACTTCGTCATACGCGACGAGGGCGACGAGACCTCCGTCGTTTTCGTTTCTCCGAACGGGAATGGTGTCGGTATACTGAAGACCTATGCGAAAGAATAACTGGCTGAAACAATCGGAGTCACGGACCGATATCTATTTCCATGTCCCGTTCTGCGTCAAGAAATGCGCGTACTGTTATTTCTATTCGTTGGAAAACCAGGATGCCTTGTCCGTGGATACCTATCTCGGCTACTTGGAAAAGGAAATCATATTGAAAAAGGAACGGTGGGATTTCCCGGACAGGATCGGGGCCGTCTATATCGGCGGAGGCACCCCGTCGTACCTGTCGCCGGCCGCGCTTGCAAGGCTGTTCGCCTTGCTACGGACGCACTTCGATATCCGACCGGATACCGAGTTCACGATGGAAGTGAATCCGACGGTCTGTGATCGGGAAAAACTCGATATCCTGAAAAAAAACGGCGTCAACCGGTTGTCGTTCGGCATACAGACAGTCGATGAGGAGCTGTTGCGGACGGTGGGACGGGCGTTCGATCGGCGGGTGGCCGTCGAGAATATACGGTATGCCAAGCAGTTGGGATTCAAGACGATCAATCTGGATTTCATGTACGGACTGCCGGGTCAGACGCTCGACGACGTGACCGGCGATATCGGTTTTATCCGGGATATGGACCCGTCTTCCGTGTATTGGTACGAGACGAAGAACGTCACGGAATATATGAAGGCTGTGAACCAAGAACACGCGGACCCGATGGCATTCGATGCCCTCATCCGGGAACGCATGAAGGCACTCGGTTATCACCGCACGATGACGGAATTTTTCAGCAAGGACGATATCCCATGCCGGTATACGTTCGATTTCCTGCTCTCGGATCATGTGGTCAGTTTCGGGCCGTTCGCGATCAGTAAATATGGGAACGCCTTTTTCAAGAATGTCAGCGATCTGCGGAACTATTACGACTTCCTGGATTCCGGGGAATTGCCGATCGTGCGGACGTTCGAGCTGGATGCCATCGAGGCGGCGGCGAGCTTTCTGGCGTATCAACTGCGCTTCGGTTCGGCCGATCTGGAATATATCGGCCGGAAATTCGGGGTGAACCTGTCGGCCGAGCTGGGAACGGAGGTCGGCTTGTTGGTGAAATACGGATTCCTGAAACAAAACGGTCCCGTATTATCCCTGACACACGCCGGACTGACGCATACGCCGGACGTGCAGATCGTCTTATTGAACCGGCATAAACGTTTTTTGAAGAACCTCAATGTGTTTCTTGGGAGGGGGTACGGGTTAAGATAGGCATACCAAATCAATATCGTTACCCTTTGGTGCGTATTGAAACCGCTTATTTGATTTGATGGTACTCGGAATATTTTATGAAGTCTCTTGCTATCAATTTTTGGCCGACATGCAGTAACCGATGTGTTTTCTGTTTTTGTACGGAGCACGACCTGGTCGCCGAAGACCTGACGCCACCGAGCGTGCATTCGGCGGCAGATGTCGGAAAGGCGCTCGTGGCGAACCGGAACGAATGCGACTGGGTGATTCTGAGCGGCAACGAACCGACACTCAACCCCGATCTGCTCGTAGTCATCATGCTGGCGAAGCGGATCGGATACCGGGTGGATCTGCGGACGAATGGACGGCGACTGAAGGACCGGACGTTTTGTCGCCGGCTTCTGAAAGCGGGAACCGACCGTATCAATATCACGCTCCTCAGTGCCGACGCCGATATACACGACGCCCTGAGTGGTGCGCCGGGTGCGTTTGCGGATACGGTCGCCGGCATACGGAACCTCGTATCGTTGGGTGACCCGGAGGCGATTACCGTCTATATCGTCGTCACTCGGAAGAATGTCGCATGGTTGGAAAAACACGTGACCTATCTCCATGCTTTGGGCATACGGGATATCCAGTTCAACTGCGTGTATCATACCGATTCGGACGTGGTCCCGTCTCTTTCGGATGTCGAGCAACCGCTCCAGGCGGCCATTCGGACCGCGGTCGGTTTCGGGATGCGCGTGCAGGTATACGGCTTCCCCGCATGCTTTCTCGGTGAATATGCCGGATTGGCCTCGGAGCTCACGAAGAGCAACGAGGTGATGCTCGGTAGTCGGATTACCGACTATCACAGCGTGCGGACCGATTTAGGAAAGAGAAAAACGAAGTATTGTGCGGGATGCATGGCTGGTCCTGTCTGTGAGGGAACCTGGAAATCATACTATGGGATTTATGGGGAGGAGGAGTTTAAGAAGCGGGCGATAAAAAGAGGATCGATATACCCGAAGGACCCGAAGAAAAAATCATGAATCCATACTCACATGAACCCCGTTATTTTTAACGCCCTGTTCCTTGCCCTGATCGCCGTCGTGGGAACGGTCGTGATTATCGGCGACTTGGCGCGTACGAAGATATCCAATGTCGTTTTGGGCGGAGGGTTCGTGGCTGGACTTTCCTTGTATGTGATCGCCTTGGCGGCCGGAGCGGTCTCGGTAGTTTCTCTTGGTACTGTCGCGGTAAACACGGTATGTGCCCTGGCGGTCGGATATGCGTTCTGGGCGTTCAACTTCTGGCCGGCCGGAGACGCAAAATTGTTCGCGCTACTCGCCTTTCTCTTGCCGTTGGACTCGTATCGGAACGGATTTTTATCCCTGTTTCCGTCGCTGGCCCTTTTGGTCAATATCTTTGTCTGCGCGTATGCGTATCTGATAGTGCGCTCATTTCTATATGCCGTGCGACGTTTTTTTCGGTGGAATCCTTTCGTGGAGAATTATACCCTCCTGTTTCAAAGATTCGTCTTCTCCGTACGGAAAGGCCTCTTCCGGCGCGGTACGATCCGCGTCGCCTTGAGGAATGCGCTTCTTATGACAGGGGTGCTGATCCTGATGCGATACGGCTCCGGCTCGGACTGGAGTACCGAATCAGTGCGGGTACTTTTTACCGGGATGGTTCTCTGGATGGCAGTCTCGTTTTCAGTTAGGAAATACATAGCCGATAAGGAGACGCGCACGATTCCGCACGAGGCGTTGGAGGCCGGCATGTCGCCGGTGATAGCTTTGCCGGAAGACGGATTATTTACGAAGGCGTTTCTTCGAACGATCGGTCCGTTGCGAGCGGAAGGGTTCGATGAGCGGCAGGTCGGGCTTGTGAAAGATCGCGCCATATCGGAGCATATCCCGACACTTCGTGTACAGCGCCATACGCCGTTCTCGCCGTGGATTCTGATCGGTGCGTCCGTCACGGTACTCCTCGGAGGCAGTCTTTTACGATTCTTGGAAAGGCTTTCCCTCTGATGCCTTTTCCCCGTCTCCGGTTACCCCTCCTCATTTTGTTTTTAGCTGTTCTTGTGGTATGCTTTCCGTGATGATATCCGCCTCTTATTTCCAAAGACATACACACATGAAAATCGAACGAACAAGGGCGTTGTTCCGTGGGATGTTTCCGTTTGTCGCCATCATCTTTTTTATCCTCTCGTCTGAGCGGAGCCTGGCATATGATGTCGGAGTGACCATCTGCGCGTCGGCTGATACTATCACGGCAGGTAGTCCGGTCACATTGAACTGGTACCTTGATTCCGCTTCGGCGGGGCTGGATTCAGTTAGTAGTAGCGGTCCTTGTACCGTAACGAACTTGGCGACTCCCGCGGTTATAAGTACCCGCTACGCATATATAGGTTACTTGTATTCTCTTGCGAATGAGACTGATCATACCCAGGTACTCTATCCTTCCAGTACGACGACATATTCTGTTACGTGTGGCTCTGATGGCACAGAGCCAGCCTCAACCTCTGCCTCGGTCACAGTTACCGTCAATCCTCCTTCAGCTCCGACCGGTCTCTCTCTTTCTTGCAATAACGGGACCATGACTGCGAGTTGGAATGCTATGTCTGGCGTTTCAAACTACCTCATTCGCATGAATGATAGTAGTAGCAACACTGTCATTTACGAGGATAACTGGACAAGTACCTCGATTTCACGTTATGTCGGTTATGGAACCTTTTGGTACTGGATGCATTCCGGAACGACAAGTAACTATAGTGCCGCTACCAGCGGTTCTGTTACCTGCGCCGCCCCCGTCAACGGCTCCTGCGGTTCCGTCAATGGCACCTCGGTCTCATCGCTCAGTTCCGGTTCAGCAGGTTTGTGCGGTACCGGAGCAGTCTCCTCATTTTCCGGCTCCGGTCCGTGGAGCTGGCAGTGTACCGGTTCAGGCGGTGGCTCCACCGCAAGTTGTTCTGCACAGAAAACGGCCACAGTCGTCAACGGCTCCTGCGGTTCCGCCAACGGTACCACGGTCTCGACTGCTCCCACTTCGGGTCTTTGTAACTCGGGTACGGCATCCGGCGTTTCCGGCTCCGGTCCGTGGACTTGGACGTGCGCCGGTTCAGGCGGTGGCTCCACCGCTTCGTGTTCCGCATACCTGACTGCCACCTGTCCCTCTTCGTATTCCAATGTCACCGTCACTGGTAGCACCTCCGGAGCAGTATGGGGCTCTAGTCCCTATACCGAAGACTCAGATATCGGAACGGCAGCCGTGCATGCCGGGTTGATTGCTGTCGGTGAAACGGCGACCATCAAGAAAACATCTTCCGGATCAAGCTCAAGCTATGTCGGTTCCACAAGAAACGGAGTGACGACTTCTCCCTATTCCTCACCATGGTGCGGTATCACCCTGTCGAAGATCGCCACGGTCGTCAACGGCTCCTGCGGTTCCGTCAATGGCACCTCGGTCTCATCGCTCAGTTCCGGTTCAGCAGGTTTGTGCGGTACCGGAGCAGTCTCCTCATTTTCCGGCTCCGGTCCGTGGAGCTGGCAGTGTACCGGTTCAGGCGGGGGATCGACCAGTTCGTGTTCCGCCTCCCTCTACGTAGCCCCTCCCGCTCCCGCCTTCACCCTCACCGCCTCCCCGACATCCGTCGTGAGTGGCAGTGCCTCTACGATTACCTGGTCCTCGGTCACCAATGCCACGTCTTGTACCGCTTCGAACGGATGGACTGGATCAAAATCGACCGCCGGCGGTTCCGCCTCCACCGGTGCCCTCTCTACCGCCACGACCTATACCCTTTCGTGTACCGGTGCCGGAGGAACCACCACGAAATCAGCGACCGTCTCCGTGACCGCTCCCGTTCCCGCTCCCACCCTCGATTTCTCCGCCTCCCCGACATCGATTACCACCGGTTCTTCCACCACTCTCTTCTGGTCCTCGACCAATGCCACATCCTGTACCGCTTCGAACAGCTGGTCCGGAGCAAAGGCTGTCTCCGGTTCCCTCTCCGTTTCTCCGATAACTACTGGTATAATCAACTACACCCTGACCTGTACCGGTGCCACTGCCCCGGCAGTCACCAAAACCGTGCCCGTCACGGTCACTTCCCCGGTTATCAATGGTTCCTGCGGCCTTGCCAACGGTACCCCTACCGCTTCCGCCCCGACAACCAACCTCTGCAACGTCACCGGCACGACACCGACTGTCACCGGCTCCGGTCCCTGGAGCTGGACCTGTACCGGTTCTGGCGGCGGTACCACCGCATCGTGCAATGCTCCTTTGCCTTCCACTCTCCGCCTCTGTCGGGATGGTATCCTCTTCGTGACCGGAGGCAACTCCAAGTCGCTCGCCATGGTTCAAAACGACGTGGCCAACCTCACCACCTACTACGATTCCGGCTCCGGCTGTTCCGGATCCATTGTCACTTCAGCGACTACCTTCGACTCAACTGCCCCGCTTGTCGGCAAGCTCTCCGGTACCGACCCGAAGATCCTCACCGGTGATGTCCCCAATTCGTCCGATCCCGGAAAACAAAGCGGTACCTCCACCGTGACCGCTACCTACTCCGGACAGACCGCCACCATTCTTCTTACCGTGGAAGAGAACTGTGTCTCGGGCTGCGGTGCCAAGGCCCCAAGCTATTGCAAAGGCAAGTCCTTCCAAGCACCGGACTCTTGCGGTGTCGTGGAAACCTGCGCGAGCGGTACCCGTACCTGTGATATGAACTGGAAGGAAGTCGCGCCGGGATTGTGAGTCGGGA